>CABQCN010000026.1 GCA_902462635.1 uncultured Oscillospiraceae bacterium | reverse complement strand
CTGAGCGAAGTGCAGGGTACCACGAGAGATCATCGGCTCGACGGCTATTTATTCCCGGACACGTATGAGTTCGACGTCAAGGCAAACGTCGAAGACGGTATCTATAAAATGCTGAACCGTTTCAATGAACTCTACCTGCCCGCGTATTATGTAAAATCGGAACAGATCGGACTGACGACCGACCAGATCGTCACGCTTGCTTCCATTGTGGAACGCGAAGCCAAACTGCAGTCGGAACGCCCTGTCATCGCCGGCGTTTTCATGAACAGGCTGGCCAGCGAGGATCCGTCGCTCAGAAAGCTGCAATCCTGCGCCACGATCCGTTATATTTATAAAAAACTGTATAACGAAGATGTGATCAATATTCTGGAAGAGCACGAACGGGTGGAGGATCCGTATAATACGTATCTGCATGACGGGCTGACGCCCGGGCCGATCTGCAGTCCGGGGCTCCAGTCTATTAAAGCCGTTTTGAATTATGAAAAGCATGATTATTATTTCTTCGTACTCAACGCGAAGGACGGCCTCGGGTCGCATATTTTCACAAAAACATATCAGGAACACCTGCAGGCAAAGAACCAATATGGATGATCCGGTCCGTATTTTTATCGATGACTTGCTTCCGGAGGAATTTGCGGAAGCACAAGAACTGAGAAATTACGCTGCGGAGCATCGCGTCCCGATCTTGAGACGCGATGCCGCGGCGTTTTTGCGTACGCTGGCTGCAGCGTGCAGGCCGGCGCGGATCCTGGAGATCGGTACGGCAATCGGTTATTCTGCGGCCGTACTCGCCAATATGCTGCCTGCAAGCCGTATCGACACGGTGGAAATCGATCCTGACCGCGTCGTGGAGGCACGCAGAAATTTTACCGATATGGGGATGGCGGACAGGATCCGCGTCATCGCCGGCGATGGCGCGGAGGTACTGGCGTCGCTGCAGACGCCTTATGATATGATTTTCTTCGACGCGGCTAAGGGCCAGTATCTGCGGCTGTATGACGATGCGCTCCGCTTGCTGAATCCCGGCGGCCTGCTGATTTGCGACAACTGCATTTTCTACGGAAAAGTGACGGAAAGTCCGCTGGAAGCTCCGCATAAACACCGTACGATCGTTACGAACCTGCGTGCTTTTTTAAAGAAAATGATGTCGGATCCCCGTCTTCAGGCTTCGCTTCTGAACGTGGGAGATGGTATGGCGGTGGCTTGCAAGATAAAGGAGACGGTTGATTTATGATAGAATTGCTCGCTCCGGCCGGAAATGAGGCCAAGATGCGCACCGCATTTGCGTACGGCGCGGACGCCGTGTATCTCGGCGGGGATGTATTCGGACTGCGCGCAAATGCGGATAATTTTACGCTGCAGCAAATCGCGGACGCCGTGGATTATGCGGACAAGCGGCGCAAGAAAGTCTATGTCACAATGAATATCCTTGCCAGAAACGGCGATCTGGAAGAAATGGGCCGATATGCCCGGGAATTGTCGCAGGCAAACGTACACGGCGTGATCGTGTCCGATCCCGGCGCCTTCTTCACCGTCAAAGAGGCGGCGCCGGAACTTCCGATACACGTCAGTACGCAGGCAAACAATCTGAATTGGCGTACTTGCGAATTTTGGCAGAAAATGGGCGCGGTGCGCGTCAATCTGGCGCGCGAACTCACGCTGGCCGAAATCGCGGAAATCAGCGCTGCGCTGCGGGAGCGGAACAGTCCCATCGCCCTGGAAGCGTTCGTACACGGCGCGATGTGCATGGCCTATTCCGGGCGCTGTATGCTAAGCGATTATTTTGTAAGCCGTTCTTCCAACCGCGGCGATTGCGCGCAGCCTTGCCGATGGAATTATAAAATCACCGAGGAAAGCAGGCCGCGCGACCCGATCGGGGCGGAAGAAAACGAACGGGGGACCTTCCTGTTCAATTCCAAGGATCTATGTATGCTCGCGCATTTGCAGGAACTGAAAGATGCCGGCGTAACAGCATTTAAAATAGAAGGGCGCATGAAAAGCGAATTTTACGTGGCGGTGACGGTACGCGCCTACCGGATCGCCATGGACGCGCTGGAACGCGGCGATCCGCCGCGACCCGGCACGCAGCTTGCCGAAGCGTTAATGGACGAAGTTTGCAGCGTCAGTCATCGGGATTACTGCACGGGATTTTATCTGGGGGAACGCGGCAGACAGGTCTATGAGACGGCGTCCTACCGGCGCGATGCCGACTTTATCGGTACCGTGGACAGCTGCGAACCGCTGGGCGCGTCCTACCGCCTGACCATGACGCAAAGAGGCACGTTTGCCGCAGGCGATACGCTCGAATTTGTGATCCCGGGCGGTCCGATCCGGACCTATACGATCCGGGAGATGTACAATGCCGCGGGCGACCGGATCGACCGAGCACCGCACGCCACGATGAAAGTGTTTTTTGAACTTCCGTTTTTTGCGGAAGCCGGGTGCGTCATCCGGCGCAGAAAAATTACAGACCGTCAAAAAGCGTAGGCCGTCCGGTCTGGTCCGTATCGCCGCTTCGCAGCAGGCCGGTTAGCCCGAGATGCTCGTAAGCGCGCGGCATCGCAATTCGCCCGCGCGGCGTCTTGCTGATAAATCCAAGCTGTAATAAATACGGTTCATAGACATCTTCGATCGTGGTAGCTTCCTCGCCTGTGGAAGCGGCAAGCGTGTCCAGACCTACGGGGCCGCCGCTGAATTTGACGATGATCGTATTCAGCAGGTTGCGGTCGATGTTGTCGAGGCCCAGTTTGTCCACTTCCAGCGCATCGAGCGCCAGCTTGGCGAGCGCGCCCGTGATGCTGCCGTCTCCTTTGATCTGCGCGAAATCGCGCACGCGTTTCAACAGCCTGTTGGCGATCCGCGGCGTGCCGCGCGAACGCAGCGCAATCTCCTTCGCGCCCGTGTCGTCGATTTCCACTTGTAAAATATTCGCCGAACGCCGAACGATCCGGCATAATTCGGAAGCGTCGTACATTTCCAGTCTGCTGATGACGCCGAAACGGTCACGCAGCGGCGCCGTCAGCAGGCCCGCGCGCGTCGTCGCGCCGACAAGCGTGAATTTCGGAAGGTCAAGACGCAGGGAACGCGCCGCCGGTCCCTTCCCCATGATAATATCGAAGGCGAAATCTTCCATGGCCGGATATAAAATTTCTTCCACCGCACGGTTTAACCGGTGAATTTCGTCAATAAATAAAACGTCGAAATCATTCAGATTCGTGAGCAAGCCCGCCAGATCGGCGGCTTTTTCGATGGCGGGACCCGTCGTGATCCGCAGGCTGACGCCCAGTTCCGACGCAATAATCCCGGCCAGCGTCGTTTTGCCGAGTCCGGGTGGGCCGTAAAGCAGTACGTGATCCAGGGGTTCCTTGCGCTGCTTCGCCGCCGCGATAAATACCGACAAATTGGCCCGCACTTTCTCCTGTCCGATATATTCTTCGAATTTTCGCGGACGGAGGCTGACTTCCTCCAGATCTTCCGGTGCTTCGGCGCCCGTTACCAGGCGCTGGTTTTCTTCATACTCCATACGTTACCAATCCTATCCGCAATTAAAAAATCTGCCGGAGCGCCTGGCGCACCGTTTCTTCCAGGGACATGCCATCCTGATAAACCTTTGCGATCAGCCGGGCGGCGTCTTTGGAAGTGTAACCGAGCACCATAAGCGCCGAAACCGCGTCGTTGCTGATATATCCCGCCGGTACGGGTTCAAAATCTTCATCCTTCTCCGGATCCGCCGATTTGAGATCTTTCCTGATTTTATCTTTTAACTCCAAAACGATCCGCTGCGCCAGCTTGGGTCCCACGCCCTTGCTTTTACTGATTGCCTTAAAGTCGCCTGTCGCTACCGCCAGACTGAATTCGGAGGGCGACATCGACGCAAGTACGGCGACGCCTACCTTAGGCCCGACGCCGCTGACGCCGATCAGCATCGTGAAGACAGATAGTTCTTCTTTCGAAGCGAATCCGAACAACGAAATTTCATCTTCTTTCACATTCATGTAGGTGTACAGCGTCACCGCCTGTCCGCTTTCCCCGATATTTGCCGCCGTCGTATACGACGTATATATTTTAAAACCGACGCCGCCCACGTCGATCACGCAGAAATCGGTTCCTTTATATTGTAAAATCCCTTTGATATATTCGAACATCCGTTTTATCCTTTCGTAAACAACATACTACATAGTATGTTCTCTATTATACACTACCCTTACCGGATCCGTCAAAGCGCAAAACGGTTGGAATTTCCCCTCGGAAATGGTATAATCGTACGGATAACAATTCACTGGCGGTGGAACATGATTATTATGGGTGTGGATCCGGGCTTTGCAATCACAGGTTACGGAATCGTGGAATATCGGAACAATAAATTGGATTTGCTGGACGTGGGCGCCGTCAATACGAAAGCAGGCGAGCTGTTTACCTGGCGGCTGCTGCAGATCGACGAAACGCTTACGGAAATCATGCGGAAATACGCGCCGGAAGCCTTTGCCATCGAAGAACTTTTCTTCAACAATAACGCCAAAACGGCGATCGCAGCCGCCCAGGGCCGCGGCGTGGCGGTAATGGCGGCGGTAAAATGCGGGATCCCCGTTTACGAATATACGCCGCTGCAGGTCAAACAATCCGTGACGGGCTACGGCCGTGCGGATAAGAACCAGGTGCAGCAAATGGTGAAAGCGATCCTGCATCTGGATCAAATCATCAAGCCCGACGATGCGGCGGATGCGGCGGCGATCGCCATCTGTCACGCGTTTTCCTATAGGATGGCGGAGAGGATCTGAAAGATATGGAACGGATTTTGCTGCATATCTGCTGCGGTCCCTGCAGCCTCTACTGTATCGATAAATTGAACGAAGAAGCGGCGGATATTACAGGATATTTTGCAAACCCGAATATCCATCCGTATGACGAATTTATGCGGCGCAGCGGCTCCGCAGCGGCGGCCTGTAAGGCAAAAGGAATCCCGCTTCTCACGGAGGAATCTTATTGTTACGAAAAATGGGCGAATTGTAAAAGTTCCCGTGCAGACCGCTGTAAAATGTGCTATACTATGAGAGCTGTGCCGGCCGCGCGGAAAGCGGCGGAGCTGAAATATAAATATTTTACGAGTACGCTGTTTATCAGTCCGTACCAGGATCATGAATTGATGAAAGAGGTCTTCGGGCTGGCGGCCGCGGAATACGGAGTGGAATTTTTATATCGCGACTTCCGGCCGGGCTTCCGGGAAGGGCAGCGCCAGGCGCGGGAACTCGGCCTTTACCGGCAGAAATACTGCGGATGTATCAAATCTTTATATGGAGAATAGACATGAATGACAACGAAGAACAAATAAATGAAACGACGGAATCTGCGCAGCGCGCAGATCCGCAGGCGGAGCCGCTGCCGGAGACCGCTCCGGCGGAATCGGAACAAAACGCGGGACCGGCGGAGAAAACACATCTCATCAAGAATAAGGTCGTGAGGGAAATTTTAAGCTGGGTACTGACCATTGTGCTGGCGATGGTGATCGCCATTATTATCAACACTTATTTCTTCCGCATCAGCAGGGTCTCGGGCCATTCGATGCAGCAGACGTATCAGAACAACGATATCGTCTATATTTCCCGGGCGCCGTACTTGTTCGGAGACGTCAAGAAGAACGATATCGTCATTTTCGATTCTACCTTCCGCGAACGGAATTTTTTGATGGAAGTGCGGGAAGCATTTAAATATAATGTAATTTCCTATAAACTATTCAATGTGGAGCAGCCTACGAATTACTACATCAAACGCGTCATCGCAGTAGGCGGAGACACGGTCCAGATTAAAGAAGATGGCGTATACGTCAACGGAACGCTGTTAGAAGAGCCGTACGTGAATCCGGAGGAAGTGCCGAAATATGCGAACGTCTCCGAATCTCTGCGGAACGGATTGACGGTGCCGGAAGGAAAGGTATTCGTAATGGGAGATAACCGGAACCACAGCACGGACAGCCGCGCAATCGGGTTTGTGCCGGAGGGAGATATTATCGGAAAAGTAATCGGAGGCTGAAATGGATAAGAAGCTGATTCTGATTGCCGCAACCAGGAATAAACATAAAATTACGGAATTCCGCGATATTTTTTCTGAAATATCCGCCGGTCCGCTTGAAGTTTTATCGGAAGAAGAAGCGGTCCGGCGGTATGGGGCCGACGGGAAAGTGAAGTATATTCCTCCGAAGGAGACGGGCAAGACGTTTGCGGCGAATGCACTTTTAAAAGCCGTAGGGATCTACCGTTTCCTGATGAAAACACCGCTGCAGGCGCTTTCCGGTACTTCCGTGATGATTGTGGCGGATGACTCGGGACTTTGCGTGGATGCGTTGGGCGGCGCGCCGGGCGTATTGTCTGCCCGTTACGCTTCCAAAAATGGAAAAAATGCTTCCGACAGTGCGAATGTAGAGAAGCTGCTGCGGGAGATGGAATCCGTTCCCGATGAAAAGCGGAACGCTTCTTTTGTCTGTGAGGTTGCCGCGATCCTGATCCGGGAGGCGACCGCGCCGCCGTTCGAACTGATGTCTGTCGAAGGCCATCTGTCGGGGATGATTTCCCGGACTCCGCGCGGCGAGAACGGGTTCGGGTACGATTCGGTCCTGTATCTGCCGGAATACGGTAAGTGTGTGGCGGAACTGGATCCGGAGTGCAAGAACCGTATCAGCCACAGGGGGCAAGCGCTGCGCAAGCTGGCATATGGATATTATGGTACTTATTAAGAACTGCGAAACGTATGAAAAAGAAACCGTGCTGGAAACGGTGTGGGAGATTTTTACCGCCTGCGGGACGTTGGATGGTATCGCAGGCCTCACGGTGGCGGTAAAGCCGAATCTGGTTTCCAAAAGGAAGCCCGCGTGCGCGGCGACGACACATCCGTCCGTCGTGTGGGCGGTCTGCAAGCTATGCCGTGAGGCCGGCGCAAACGTGATCATTGCCGAGAGTCCGGGCGGCTTTTACGACGCGGGATCGCTCCGCTCGACGTATAAAGTATGCGGAATCGAAGCGGCGGCGCGGGAAAGCGGCGCGGAACTCAATTTCGACACCTCCGAGACACAGGTGGAGAATCCGAACGGTAAATACCTGAAAAAGCTGAAAATACTGGCGCCGCTGGCAGAAGCGGACCGGATCATCAATATTGCCAAGCTGAAAACGCACGGCATGATGGCGTATACGGGCGCCGTCAAGAATATGTTCGGCGCCATTGCCGGCCTGGAAAAAGCGGAATATCATCTGCAGCTTTCTGATTACGATGAATTCGCAGACTGTATCATCGATATTTTTTTAGCGGCCAAACCGGCGTTCAATCTCATCGATGCGGTCGTCGGCATGCATAAAGACGGCCCCACGGCGGGAGAGCCGTACGCGCTGCATACGATCCTCGCCGGCACGGATGCCTTTGAACTCGACCTTGCCGGCGCCTATCTGATCAAAGCCGATTATCGGCGGATCCCCGTGCTGCGCTGCGCCGCGGCACGCGGACTCGCGCCGTTGGATCCGGAGCGGATCGTTTTTACCGGCGATACGCTCGTACGGGCCGAAAATTTTGTGATCAAATATAACGATTCTCTCAAAAAGCTGCATTTTGCGGACGGAATTTTCGGACAGATCCTTTCCGGCGCGATCAGGCCGCGCCCCGTAATCGATCAAAAGATATGCCGCGGCTGCGGGGAATGCGTAAAATGCTGCCCTGCGAAGGTGATCACGCTCCCGGCGCCGCAGGACGGACAGGAACAGCCTCGGCGCTGCGCAAAGATCGATTTGTCTTCTTGTATCCGCTGCTATTGCTGCCAAGAGCTTTGCCCGTTCAAAGCGGTGCGGATCAAGCGCCCGCTGCTGAACCGGCTGATTATCAGAAGATAACAGATATTATAAAAAGGAACTGATCGGATGAACGGACTCAATATCGTGCTGGTAGAACCGGAAATCCCGCAGAATACGGGAAATATCGTGCGCACCTGCGGCGGGATCGGCGCGCATCTGCACCTCGTGCGCCCGCTGGGCTTTGAAGTGACGGACAAGCATCTGAAACGCGCCGGACTCGACTACTGGCATCTGGTAGACATTACTTATTATGATCGTTTTCAGGAGCTTTTGGAAAAATACGAAGACGCGCACACCTTTTATTATTGCACGACGAAAGGCGCGAAACGGCACACGGACGTACGCTACCGGGACGGAGATTTCCTCGTCTTCGGCAAAGAAAGCCGCGGTCTGCCGGAACATCTCCTTGCCGCGCATTACGAACAGTGTATCCGAATCCCGATGCGCCCCGATTTTCGGTCGTTAAATCTCAGCAACGCCGCAGCTGTCGTTGCTTTCGAAGCCATGCGGCAGCTGGACTTTGCCGGAATGGAAGATACCGGACATCTCACCGGCAGAAAA
This sequence comes from uncultured Oscillospiraceae bacterium, assembly GCA_902462635.1. GTDB lineage: Bacteria > Bacillota > Clostridia > UBA1212 > UBA1255 > Egerieisoma. The sequence goes on along the minus strand of CABQCN010000026.1, from coordinate 1,025 downwards.
GAATTCCAGGATTAAAGAAGCGTTCTTTTGATTTCCTCATACATCGCGTACGCCTGGTTTTTGGAAAGGCCCAAAGCGTTCGCGGCTTCTTTCAGCGCATCGTTTTTACCTTTGCGTTCCCCGGCGTCCGCCGCCGCTTTTAAAATCGCTTCCGTTTTTTGATATACCGTTTCCGGCGCTACGGCGGTTTTACCGGGTTCGTCCGGCAAGGCGCCTTCGATAACGATTACGAATTCGCCTCTCGGTTCCTGCGCGGTAAAATATGCAAGGTGCTCTTCCGGCGTACCGCGGCGGATTTCTTCGTACGTCTTCGTCAATTCCCGGCATACGGCGGTCCGCCTGCCGGGCGCGGCTTCGTGCAGCAGCTCCAGCGTTTTCACAAGCCGGTGCGGCGCTTCATAGAGCACCGTCGTGCGCCGCTCGCCCGCAATCATTTTCGCAAATTCTTCCCGTTTTTGCCGGTCCGTACCGACGAATCCCTCAAACACGAATTTTTCTGTGGAAAGTCCGGAGAGTACCAGCGCCATAATGCCTGCTACGGGTCCGGGCGCCATGGAAACGGGAATTCCATCTTCTGCCGCCGCCCGGATCAAATCGGCGCCGGGATCCGAGATCCCCGGCGTGCCGGCATCGGAAACGAGTGCGATCGTTTCTCCGCTGCGGAGTTTTTCCAGCAGCATCGGGCCGCGGGAAACCTTGTTATGCTCGTAATAGGAAATCAGGGGCTTTTTGATCTGAAAATGCGCCAGCAGCTTTTGCGTGCGGCGCGTATCTTCGGCAGCGATCAGATCGCATGAAGAAAGGATTTCCAGCGCCCTGTTTGAAATGTCTCCTAAATTCCCGATCGGCGTGGCTACGACATACAGCATTTATTTTACCTCAATTCCTTTTTCAATCACCAGATTTTTGCCGCCGAATAAAACGGCGCGCACGAGAAACAGAATCGGCTGGGCGCTGATTTCGGAATACACGAATTGCAGCTCCTTCGGCTCCAGCCGAACGGCCCGCATCGCCTCGATCGCGTC
>CABQCN010000025.1 GCA_902462635.1 uncultured Oscillospiraceae bacterium | reverse complement strand
ATTACCTAAAGGTAATGTCAATATTGTTACAATTAATTTTAAGGAGGTGACGAATATGTTTGATATGGGAAAAGAATTGAAAAAGCAACGGCAGCAGCGGCACATGACGCAAGAACAAGTTGCGCGCGCCTTGGAGGTATCGGCAATTACTGTCGGCCGCTGGGAAAACAACTATAAGACACCGTCTCTGGACCACCTGGTTGCGCTGGCTGTTTTGTTTAATGTATCGATCAATCAGCTTACCGGGATCCGGGAGGAAAGCGTAATCGTGATCGACCGGATGTCGCAACCGCAGCAGCATTTGATGGTCGATATTGCGGCGGAATTTACGGCGGAGGAAAAAAGCGAGGGCCTCAGCGGGAAACAAATCGATATTTTAGGCCGGCTGCTCAATGAATTTCTGAAAGGAGAATAAAAATGTACATGTTTGATTTTGGAGAAAGGCTGAGAAATTTGCGTAAAGAAAAAGGCTATACGCAAAAAATCATGGCAGAAAAGATGCACGTATCTCAGAATACGATTCTGCGATGGGAAAATAATTATAAATATCCGACGCAAAGCAATCTGATCCAACTGTCCAACGTATTTCACGTATCGCTGGATTATCTGGTCGGTATCGAGCGGAAACGATCGATTGTTGTAGATCATCTTACGCAGGAACAGGTTACGGTTCTGAATACGCTGGTACTGGAATTCCAATTCCGCCAGAAGGGAACGGGACTTACGCAGCGTCAAATGGATATTTTGAATGCGCTGATCCTTGCGTTTACGAAATAAAGATCTGGGATCCGTTTTCACAGGGTCCTTCAAAAGAACCCTTGCGAAAACAAGCACGTTGTGGCATAATAAAGAAAGTGCATATTTTGGTGTGTACAAAGGATAAAACGCAATCAAGCGGCAGGGGAGCGTGGCCATGGGCACGCAATACAGAAGAACAGAAAACGGCGGGAACCGCAGTCCCTCTTCCCGTCCGTCCCGTACATCCGAAGCGGCGCGGGGCCATAAGAAAAATGAAAATATGGCAAAGAAAAAAATTTCCAGGAAGAAAAGCGTTTTCCTGATTCTTTTTGTTGCACTTGTACTTACCGTTATCCTTCTGCTCTCTCCCCTTTTTACGGTTTCCGAGATTCGGATCAGCGCCGTATCGCTTTATTCCGGAGAAGAAATTACAGCCGCTTTCGATGATCTGAAGGGCAAAAACGGTTTTCTGTCCCTGCTCCGGAACACCTCTTTCTCAAATTTGGACGACATATTCCGGCTGCGGTTCGGAAATAAAGAAAAAAGTATGCTTTTCGATTATCCTCTTATTAAAAATATCGCTGTGGAGTATGATCTGCCGCATACGATTACGGTTGAAATCGAAGAACGAACGCCGATCATGGTGACGGAATCAAATGGAATGTACCTGTATATCGATTCGGAAGGGTACCTGCTCGGCGCATATACAAGGGCGGACAAACCGGACATGCCGGTGATGAAAGGACTCGCAATATCGGATTATAAAATCGGGATATCGGTTGCCGGCGGGAAAGACCGCACGGTGGATGAAGCAATAAAAATCTGCAGTATCATGAAACAACTTTCGATGCTTTCCTATATTGATATTATCGACGTTTCGGATTATAATAACATCTGGATGTACTGTGCGCCTTCGTTATCCATAAAATTCGGCGGCGCAGACGATATCGGCAGAAAACTTTCCTATATCAAGGGGATTATTGACAGCGGACACGACGGAAATTCCAATGGAACATTGGACATGTCCACCGGGGGAAACCCAATATTCAGAGGCAACGATTCGGCACCGAAGGATTCCGGAGATCCGGCGGATCCTGCCGCAGGCAGTGAAGGGAAGGAATAAATATGATTCCTATTATGGGACTGATTATCGGATTAATCGTGGGAATCTTCCTGCCGGGTGAAATACCGGCGGAATATTCTACATACGTCGCGGTCGGGATCTTGGCTACGATCGACAGCGTGCTTGGCGGCGGGGTCGCATCCCTGCAGGGTCGTTTCGATTTGAAAATATTTATCTCCGGATTTATAGGAAACGCATTTTTAGCCGTGATCCTCGCTTTTATCGGCGACAAAATGGGAATTCCGCTCTACATGGCGGCGATTTTTGCCTTTGGAACGCGATTGTTTGAAAACTTCGCTTCGATCAGAAGACTCTTGATCGACAAATATTCCAAGAAGAAAAATATCCATTAATTTTACAAAAGATACTATTACGAAGAAAGCAGGTATGAAACAATGGTCAAATATGTAGCGGCGCTTGACATCGGAACGACCGGAATCCGCATGCTGGTTGGAAAAATTACAGATTCCGGCAGTACCCATATTATCGCAAAATCAACGGTCCCCTGCAAAGGAGTCAGAAAGTTTCAAATAGAAGACGAACAGGAACTCGTAACGGCAATCCGTAAACTTTTAAAAAAAATAGAAGAACAAACGGATATCGTCGTGAGATCGACGTATGTCAGCATTCAGGGCGCTTTTGTCGGTTCCGTACGTAATACGGCAGTGATCGATACGGAAGAAGACGGAATCGTAACGGCTGCGGTCATTGCGGATTTGCTGGATAAAACATCCGATATCGAATTATACGAAGATGAACATTTGATCGACGTGATTCCGCTCAAATATATTATAGACGATAAGACGGCCACCACGGATCCATACGGAGTGGAAGCCGAAGTACTGCGTGTAGAAGCGGATATCGTAACCGCGAATGAAGAAGCCGTTGCGCAAATTACAAAGTGCGTCAACGAAGCGGGACTGGAAGTCGACGGATTCGTTCCGTTCTCGGCAGCCATGATGGGACTTTTGCCTGATTATGAACAGGAGAACGGCAGCACGCTGCTCATCGACGTGGGCGGAAGTAATACGGAATTTTCCGTATATTTTAAAAACTTCCCCTTCTTTTCGTCCTCCATTCCGGTAGGAGGGGAGCATATCACGAACGACGTCGCCGCCGTACTGCAAATCAGCCCGGAAGAAGCGGAAACAATCAAACGCGATTATGCCATCGCCACCGCGGATCTCGTCACGAACAATGTAGATGTCGCCGTATTCGATACGGAGAAAGGCATGCAGGAACTCGTCAAAATTAAAAATATCGTAGAAATCATGGAAGCCAGAATCGTAGGAATCCTCAATATCATTGCCGATCGGCTGGAGAAAGAGGATATCTGCCCGGAGAAAATAGAACGCGTGATCTTCAGCGGAGACGGCCTGGCTTCGTTCAACGGCTTGGATCTCCTGTGCGAAGAAATTTTCAATTCTCATTATATGTCTGTTGATTTTTCGCGGATTACCGGAATGAAGGGCTGTTATACGTACGCAAGCGGAATGGTGATGTATATTTCGGGATTGCTGCCGCTTGGCAGAATCGATTCCCGGATCGAAAAAAAGTCTTTTCTATCGGAACCGCAGCCCGAACAGAGCAGCGGAATTCTGTCCGAAGCAAAAGAAAAAGTGAAGGGATGGATCGCAAGATTTCGGGAATAGCGGCAGTTAAATACTGTAAAATGCCAGAAATACTGGTAATAACGGCTATTTTTTTAAAATATGCTATTGCATAACAAACGTCGATGATGTATATTATTATGGATAGTAAATATCTTGGATTATGATGGAATACAGCAGACAGAAGATGAAATTTAAGGAGGGCTTATCTTGAGTATTGAATATGACAGTGAAGCGGGCAAGGATGCAAAAATCATTGTAATTGGGATCGGCGGCGGGGGAAATAATGCCGTCGACAGGATGATAGAATCAGGAATGACCAGTGTCGATTTTATAGCGATGAACACGGACAAGCACGTTCTTTTAAAATCGAAAGCGGGAACCAAAATACAGCTTGGCGAAAAGCTGACCAGAGGTCTCGGCGCCGGCGCGAATCCGGAAGTCGGCGAAAAGGCCGCCACGGAAAGCCGCGATGAGATTACGAATCTTCTTACGGGCGTGGATATGGTATTTATAACGGCCGGAATGGGCGGCGGCACCGGAACGGGCGCGGCTCCGGTGGTTGCCGAAGTTGCGAAAAGTTTGGGAATCCTCACGGTGGCTGTCGTTACCAAGCCGTTCGCTTTTGAAGGCAGACGTAAAATGATGGCGGCACTCAAAGGCATCGAAAAGCTGGAAACGAGCGTTGATTCCCTGGTTATTATTCCCAATGACAATATTATGAAAATCGTAGACGAAAAGGTAACCATCCAAAACGCATTCCGACTCGTGGACGAAGTCCTCAGCAATTCCGTACAGGGAATCTGCGATATCATCACGGATGTCGCGGATGTCAACGTCGACTTTGCGGACGTCAAAACAACGATGTCCAACAAAGGAATCGTACACATGGGCGTGGGCCGTGCGTCCGGTAAAAACCGTGCGGAAGAGGCGCTTAAGCTTGCAATTGAAAATCCGCTGCTCGAGACGAGTATCCGCGGCGCGAAATCCGTCCTTGTATATTACTGCGGCGACAATATCAATATGATGGAACTGACCCTTGTAAACAACGAGGTTCATGAAGAAGTAGACGCAGACGCGCAGATTATCTTCGGCGCAATGGAAGCGAAAGACGATATGAACGACGAGATGAAGATTACCGTAATCGCCGCCGGGTTCGAAGATCAGGAAATCGGGGATGCGATGGATCTCGACACGAAGACGACGCTTACCGCCGCACCAACGGAAGAACCGGATTCTTCCAGAAGACGCAGAGTCCGCGTGGACGATGATTTCGACGTTCCTACATTCCTCCAGAACAGAAAATAATTTGAGATCCAGAGATGCAGGCAGCATGCGCCGAACGCGGGCATGCTGCTTTTTTTTATCCCTTGAACAAGTAACGCAGCACGCGTTCTTCGATATCTACGATAATGACGTCATCCCCGATCTTTCGTATCTTTTCGAAAGGAATGATGAGTTCGGAATCTTTGGACGCGCAGCCGAATAATTTTCCGGTACCGGCAACCATGATCGCTTCAAGGCGCCCCGTCTCAAAATTTACATCGGCGTCGCAAACGTACCCCAGACGCCGTCCGTCCGATAAATTTACGACTTCATTATTGCGGAATAAACTCATACGTCCCATAAATACACCAATTTTACCGGAAATCAACGCTTTATTTTATTATACGCCAAAAGCGGCTCATCCTATCACTAAAATAAAACTAAATTTTTTATAAACAGAAACAGTCATATTTCGACTTTCAGATAACATATAATTTATAAACATAAATTTATGCGGGAGGTATGCCTGTGAACGATGTTTATATCGATGTGCTCGTATTTGAAAACATGGTCATGAATTATGTGATCCTGCATATTACTTCATTGGTAGCATCCCGGCGGTCGAAATGGTACCGGATTCTTGCCGGCGCCGCGATCGGTACGCTGTACGCAGTGCTCTCGCTGTGGCTCAGCGCGTTTCTGCACGCGCTGATCGGCAAAATCCTGCTCTCGGCATTCATGGTGCTTGTTACATATTTTCCCCGTAAGGGAAAGGAGTTTCTCCGTCTTTCCGCCATTTTCTACGGCGTGACGTTTCTGTTTGCCGGTATTTCTTTTGCGGTTCTGCTGACGGGAAAAGTAAAATCCGCAAGCAATATCCTGACGACGGTATGTGTCGGCTATCTGCTGGTAATAGTGATCGCAAGATGTATCCGGATCCGCAGACACGCGGACCAGTCTGCAGCAAAAGTATTCATACAATTCGAAAGAGCCGCCGGCAACGGCGTGTGGCTGCCGGCGATCATCGATACGGGAAATTCGCTGCGGGATCCGTTTACCGGAACGTCTGTCATTGTGGCGGAACTCGGTGCGCTGGAAGAGATGCTTCCCAGGGAGATCCGGGAGTATATCCGGGAAAACGACGCCGATGATATTCTGAACGACGCGTCCATCCTCTGCGGCGCGGAAGGCTGGGAACGGCGCTTTCGTCTGATTCCGTATCATTCCGTGGGAAATGAAAACGGAATTTTACCGGGCTTCAAAGCGGATGTGGTTCGCGTAAGCGAAGAAAGCGGAGAAGGCGCGGAGCTGAACGACGTTGTGGTGTGCCTTTATGAAAAAGCGCTTTCCGAGGATGAAAAATACAGGGCGCTTTTGGCCCCTGATATGATAGCATGACAAAATGGGAGGAATGGTTTTATGATTTTATCGAATTTTACAATGTTTTTACGGTTGAAATGGCTGAAGGTCCTACGGCGGCTCGGTCTGGGCTGCACCGGCAGCGTGTTCTATATCGGCGGGCCGGAAACGCTTCCGCCGCCGCTTTCCGCGGATGAGGAAAGCTATCTGATGAAACATTTCGACGACTGCACGCTCGATGTGCGCTCGATCCTGATCGAACACAACCTGCGTCTCGTTGTATATATCGCTAAAAAATTTGAAAATACGAATATCAATGTAGAAGATCTGATTTCGATCGGCACCATTGGGCTGATCAAATCAATCAACACGTTCGTCCCGAACAAAAATATCAAGCTTGCTACGTACGCTTCCCGCTGTATCGAAAACGAAATATTGATGTATTTGCGAAAGAGCAACCGCCAGAAGGCGGAGGTTTCGATCGACGAGCCGCTGAAGGCCGACTGGGACGGCAACGAGCTGCTGCTCTCAGATGTCCTCAGCAGCGAAGACGATATCGTATCGCGTGATATCGAGGACGAATCGGATATGGAAACGCTTTACGCGGCGCTGAGCAAGCTTTCCCCGCGCGAGCGTAAAATTATGGATTTGCGTTTTGGGTTTTCCGGCGGGGAAGAACTCACGCAAAAAGAAGTCGCCGATATGCTTGGAATTTCGCAGTCCTATATTTCACGCCTGGAAAAACGCATTATCGGGCGGCTACGGAAAGAACTCGTGAAAAGCGGGATGTAAGATAAATTCGCTGCTTCCGGCACCTTGCGTTCCGCAGGGTGCCTTTGCTTTGCTCCGTAAAAACAATTACACATATTTCCGCAGGTGCTTCAGCGCATTCTTCTCCAACCGAGAAATTTGCGCCTGGCTAATGCCGATCTCGTCGGCGATTTCTGTTTGTGTGCGTCCTTCGAAAAAACGCAGGTTGATGATCATCTGTTCGCGGTCCGAAAGTTTTTTCATCGCTTCGTTTATGGTAATTGTCTGCTCCCATGCGCTGTCGGTATTCTGCTCGTCTTTGATTTGGTCCATGACGCAGACCGTGTCCGTACCGTCCTGAAAAATCGGTTCGAACATGGAAACGGTATCCTGTATGGAATCGATGGCCATGACGAGGTCCTCGCATTCCACATCGAGTTCTTTGGCAATTTCACTCACGGATGGTTCTCTGTTATTTTGATTGAAAAGCTGTTCGCGTACCTGCATGGCCTTATAAGCCAGATCGCGCAGGGAGCGGCTGACGCGGATTGCATTGTTATCTCTGAGATAGCGGCGGATTTCGCCGATGATCATCGGCACCGCATACGTTGAAAATTGTACTTCCTGCGTAACGTCGAAATTATCGATGGCTTTGATCAGGCCGATGCAGCCGACCTGAAACAAATCGTCCACCATTTCGCCGCGATTGTTAAAACGCTGGATCACGCTGAGCACCAGGCGCAGATTTCCCTGTATGAATTCCTCGCGCGCTTTTTCGTCTCCCTTTAAAATTTTTTCGAATAAAACTTTTTTTTCGTCAGCCGATAATACCGGAAGTTTGCTCGTATTTACACCGCAGATTTCAACTTTGTTCATCAACATAAATCATACCCTCCGAATGAGAACTGTCATCCTACTGTATTTGTATTTATATTGATTATTGCCTTGTCTATGGTTTTTAAACTTGAAAAAAATTCCAGAGCACGCCTTTGAATTCTCATTTATTTTACAAAAATTGTAATTTTAAGACATATATGATATAATGTATATCACATAGTAACAAAGGACAACTATCGTATGCATCAGAGAGAGAACCGTAAATTTATCGCTTTGTTCGCCGCGCTATCGGTATTATTTGTATTATTGCATTCCTTTTTTGATTGGCGGAGTGCAGCGGCGGAGGAAACGCCGCCGATTGACGCGGAAGATCTGACTTCTTCGGCATTCATACGCGCGCTTTCCAATCCGGATGTCGGTAAAATAACGGATTCTTCATCTGAAACGTCGCTGCTTTTTGAAACGCGGGATACGATCCTGATTACCGCAAAAAAGGCGGTATCCTCCCTTTATATCATATGGGAGGATGTTCCGGATCCTTGGACGCTGTCGGAAGGCGGCATTTTATATACTTGCGGACAAAACGGTTTCCTTCATGAATATATTCGTTTAAGCGGCGCGCAGACAGAAATTGCACTCGATATACCGGCAGGCGCCGCGATTTGCGAAATTTCACTGTATACAAAAGGAACGCTGCCTGACTTTGTACAAATCTGGAATCCGCCCTGCGAGCGCGCGGCGCTTCTGTTGTTTCCTACGCACGGAGACGACGAACATTTGTTTTTTGGCGGAATCATGCCTTATTATGCCGGAGAGCGCAAGCTGTGCGTACAAGTTGCCTATCTGACGAATCATAAATATACGGAGAAGCGCCGCGTCCATGAAATTCTCAACGGACTGTGGACCGTGGGCGTACGCGCATATCCCGTTTTCTCCGAATTCAAGGATCTGTACGCCGGCAGCCTGGAGGAAGCGGAAACGATTTATGACAGCGAGGCGGTTTGTGCTTGGCAGGTGGAGCAGATCCGGCGGTTCCGTCCTTCTGTGATTGTCGGCCATGATTTCGGTGGCGAATACGGCCACGGCGCACATATGCTGAATGCGCAGATGCTGGCAAAAGCGGTGCCTGCGGCGGCCGATTCTGCACAGTATGCGGAATCCTCCGTACGATACGGCGCGTGGGACACGCCCAAATTATATATCCATTTATATCAGGAGAATACGCTCTATCTGGATTGGGAGAATCTGAAACTGCAGGCGTTCGGAGGCAGGACGGCGCTGGAGATGGCCCGCGAAGGATATCGCTGCCACGAATCCCAGCAGCACTGGTCCTTTGCCGTTCTGACGGACGGTTATGGCGATTGCCGGTGCTTCGGTTTGTATCGGAGCACGGTGGGAGCGGATCTCCGTAAAACCGATTTGTTTGAAAATATACGGACGGAGCCGGAACCCACGTCCGCGCCTACGCCTACCCGTATCCCGGTATCTATACGGGTTACGATGCCGGCAACCGGCGCTGCAGCTTCCGCGGTATTCGCATCGCCGTCTTTTTCTGTTCCGTCCGTATCCGCCCGGAACGTTGCGTTCTCCGAGAAGAACGGCCGCCGTTTTCTCCCGTTGATGGCAATCCCCGCCGCCGCGCTGCTCTTCGGCGGAACGGCAGGGCGTTTGCTGATCAGAAAGCAAAGAAAAAAGAAAGAATGATATAAATATTTTATACCGGGATCTGTTGAGGAAGGGGTTTTGAAACAAAATGGAGCAAGGAAATAAGAAGAAGTCTATCCGTATCATCCGCCGTATTCTGGCTTGCATCGGGACGCTGCTGCTGTATGTTCTTGCAGTTA
>CABQCN010000024.1 GCA_902462635.1 uncultured Oscillospiraceae bacterium | reverse complement strand
GGGCGTGGCGCTTCGGCGAAACGCCGGAGTTCGGCATGACGTTTGAGACGCGTTTTTCCTGGGGCGGTTTCGACGTATCGATTGCAGCGGAGAAAGGCGTCATCCGGGATATCGGAATCTATACGGACGCAATGGATGCGGAACTGGCGGAAATCGTCAAAGACAGCCTGCAAGGGTGCAAGCTGTCTTATGATGACATTTGTACGAATATAAAAAACGCGATCGCCCTGCTCGCCGCCGGAAGCGGCATGCTGGCGGATCCTGCGCTCGTAGCAGAAGATTTATGCGGATGGTTCGGGGAAATTCTCTGACCGCCCTTATTCCATGCAGCAATTCTTATATTTTCGGCCGCTGCCGCACGGACAGGGATCGTTGCGGCCGACTTTATGGCTCACTGCCTGGCAGGATTGCCTGTATTCTTTTAAAAGGGCATTCTTTTCGTCCTCCGTCAGGATGCCGTCCCATTCGGGCAGCTGGTAAAGCCACTCCGCTTTCGCTTTATGCATATTTTTATAGAGTTCGTTCCATACGATCTTGAGCGAAACGTCGCTGTCTGCTTCGAGTTCGTCCAAATTTACGGCAGTTTCCAGCGAAGTATTGATTCCGTCGACGAACCCGCCGAACTCGTCTTCGGTAAGCCCCAGCTCCGCAGCGATCGCGGACGCTTTTCCGCAAAATTCCTGTTTCTTTTCTCCAAGGATTTTGATATAGGCGTCCTTTTCCTTGTCATAATACTCCTCGAGTATTTTCTGCGCGTTAGCAGGCGCCGCTTTTTCGATATTGTCCTGCCAGTTTTGATAAAGTCCCATTTGAAATTCCTCCTTATTTTTCTCTGCGCGTTTCATACATCATCAGCGCTGCGGCAACGGAAGCGTTCAGCGATTCCACGCCGTCTTCCATACGGATCGTTACGAGCTGGTCGCACAGCTTCAGCATCCGGTTCGACAGGCCGTTTGCCTCGTTTCCTAATGCGATAGCCGTTTTACCGGTAAAACGCACTTGAAACAAGTCCTGTCCCCCTCTGGGATGCGCCGCGTAAATCCGGAAGCCGCCATGCTTTGCTTCCTCCGCAATCTGGAGAATGTCGCCTTTACACTGGATGATTTTTGTTCGAAACAAACAGCCTGCCGTGGATCGGACCACTTTCGGATTATATGCGTCGACGCATCCGTCCGAGGCGATAATTCCGCGGAAGCCCGCGGCCGCGGCCGTTCTGATTACCGTGCCCATGTTACCGGGATCCCGCACGTCTTCCAGTATTAAAACGCGGTCTTCTTCCCGCAATACCCGCTGCAGATCGTGTTTTGCGATTTTACAGACGGCGGCAATTCCCTGCGGCGTTTTCGTGCCGGAAATCTGCTGAAACAGAGCGTCCGATAAAATCACCCTGCGGATCCTGATCGTTTTAATCCGGGCGTATTCTTTCGACGCCGTGAAAGTCTGCGAAAAGATCAGATCCTTTGCGCGGTTTGCAGACAGCGCTTCCGAAACGGCCCGCCAACCCTCCAGCAAAAAGCAGCCGCTCCGTTCCCGGCCTTGTTTTTCGGCAAGGCCGGCGATATATTTTACGGTATCATTGTTTTTTGACGTGATGATTTCATCGTTCATAACCGTTCCGTTGAAAAAGAATCCCGGAGTCCGGCGCTTTTTCGTGACGCTGCTTCAGACCGCGGGATCGTTGTATGCAATATGTGCTTTTGGATCAGGCTTTCACCTGCGCAACCAATTTGGAAAAACCGACGGCGTCGTTTACCGCCATATCCGCCAGAATCTTTCTGTCGAGTTCGATTCCGTTCGTCTTGAGCGCATGCATGAATGTGCTGTAAGACATACCGTTTGTCCTTGCCGCGGCATTGATTCTCGTGATCCAGAGTTTTCTGAAATTTCTCTTGTTGTTTCTGCGGTCTCTGTACGCGTACATCGCAGACTTGATGACAGCCTGGTTTGCGGTCTTATATACGGTGCTTTTCCTTCCGAAATAACCTTTCGCAAGCTTTAAAACTCTCTTGCGCCTTGCTCTTGTCGCTACTGTATTTTTTACTCTTGACATAACTCAACAACCTCCCTGTTCTTACGAATACGGCAGCATCTTTTTAATGGTTGCCGCGTTTGAATCTGCCGCGTATGCAGGCATCTTATGTCCCTTTTTGGCTTTTCTGGGTTTGCTGACGAGTCTGTGTCTCCTGCAGGCGTGGCTCATTTTTACTTTCCCGCTTGCACTGATTCTGAATCTTTTCTTTGAAGCGCTGTGTGTCTTTACTTTAGGCATTTGAATCCCTATCCTTTCTGCTGTGTGTTTTATGCGCGCTGCGGCGCTTTATTATACGCTCCGTTCGTTATACACTCACTTCGCATTGATCATCACTGTCATTCTTCTTCCTTCGAGCTTCGGTCTTCTTTCCATCACGCCATATTCTTTCACGGCTTCCGCGAATCGGTCGATCAAAACCTCGCCGTCCCCGGTATGGTTCATCTCTCTGCCTCCGAACCGGACCGTTACCTTGACCTTGTCTCCGTCCTGTAAAAATTTAATTGCGCCTTTGAGTTTGACCTGGAAATCATGCTCACCGATTCCCAATCCGAGCCGTACTTCCTTGATGTTGACGATTTTCTGGTTTTTGCGGTTTTCACGATCTTTCTTGGCCGTATCAAAAACGTATTTATTATAATCCATAATCTTGCATACCGGCGGTTTTGCGGTCGGCGCAATCATGACCATATCTAAATTTTTCTGATAAGCAATCTGAAGCGCTTCCTTTGATGACATGATCCCAAGGATCGTTCCGTCATCATCGATCAGCCTGACCTCCGTTTCTCTAATTTCCTCATTCACCATCAATTCGTTTTTGTTTATAACCGACACCTCCAAAATAATATAAAAAAAGCAGCGAACCGCGTTTCCCGATTCGCCACACCTGCTCACTCCATATATTTATAGCAAACGCCGGCCCTTAACAGCCTGTTTTGTATAAAATACATATGCGTGATACCCGCTGATCTCCATCGGCAAAGGTGTGAAGCGAATTGCTTCCTCTTAACGCTCCGATGTATGTTATCATAAACAGCAAGCATTGTCAACAGCCAATTATTTTTTCTGCTGCGCTTTCCGGGAAACGCAGACCGTCAGTTCTCCAGCTCATCCTCGATCCGAAGCAGGCGGTTATACTTCGCCACCCGTTCCCCGCGGCACGGCGCGCCCGTTTTGATGAACCCCGCATTCAGGCCGACCGCAAGATCGGCGATGATCGTATCCTCCGTCTCTCCGCTGCGGTGGGAAAGAATGGTTTTAAAACCGTTCGAACGCGCAAGCTCCACGGTAGATATCGTTTCCGAAATCGTACCGATCTGGTTCGGCTTGATCAAAATCGTATTGCCCGCCTTCCTTTTGATTCCTTTCAGGAGGCGTTCGGAATTCGTAACAAACAAATCGTCTCCGACTACGCCGTACAAGCCAAACCCCTCCAGATCTGCCGTAAGCTTCTGCCAGCCGTTCCAGTCGTCCTCCCCCAGAGGATCTTCAATCGAAAAAATCGGATACCGCGCACATAGATTCACCCAATTTTTAATCAATTCCCCCGTCGAGAAACGAACATCCCGCTTCGGCACCAGGTAACTGTCTTCCGAGAGCCATTCGCTTGCCGCAATGTCGAGAGAAATCATAAAATCATCGGGATATTTATACCCCGCCAGATCGACCGCAGTTAAAATCAGCTCGATCGCCTCGCTGTCATCTTTCAAATTCGGCGCGAAACCGCCTTCATCGCCTACGGCGGCAGAAAATCCGCGCTTTTTAATAATCTCCGCCAGTTTATGATAAACCTCGCTGCAGCGCCGGATCCCTTCCCGGAAAGAAGGAGCATCGATCGGCACCAGCATAAATTCCTGAATATCTATATTATTGGAAGCATGCGCGCCGCCGTTGATGATATTCATCATGGGAACAGGGAGCGATCTTCCTGCGATTCCCCCGATATACCGGTAGACCGGCTGGCGGCCCACGCACGCGCCGGCATAAACGCAGGCGATCGATACCGCCAGCATCGCATTCGCGCCCAAATTGGACTTATCCTCCGTACCATCGCATTTTAACATCGCTTCGTCGATTTTATTGAGGTCGGTACAGCACATTCCGCTTAAAACCTTCGAAATTACGGAATTGATATTATTTACCGCGTGTGTAACGCCTTTGCCGCCGTAGCGGGATGGATTGTTGTCCCGGAGTTCCAGCGCCTCATGTTCGCCCGTAGAAGCACCCGACGGAGAAATCCCCCGGAATTTCATACCGGACGACAGGAACACTTCCGCCTCAACCGTAGGATTCCCTCTTGAATCCAGGACTTCTCTGCCGCGTACGCTTTTAATGATCGAATCACAAGTAAACATGTAAACCCACCTCTTGTTAAAATATAACTGTATTCTGCCACAAAACACCAATTTTATACGGAAAGAATTCGCATCTTGTGCGGCCGCACGGAATATGATATCATCATAACAAAACGTAGCTTTCCGGAGGAATTTCGCATGAATATATCGTGGAACGAATATTGTGACAAGGTTTACGGCTGTTTTATCGGGAAATGCATTGCGGGTACCATTGGCGCTCCGTATGAAGGATATAAGGGGATCATGGATATCGAATATACGCCCGAACTGTTTGGACAGGCGCAGGCACAGTCGGAAACGGTTCCGAACGACGATCTCGATCTGCAGGTGCTTTGGCTCGAAGTGATCGAAAAAACAGGCGCGAACTTCACTTCAGACGATCTGGCGAAAGCATTTTACGAAAAATGTCCGTACGCGCCGGGGGAATATGCTACGTTCAAAAAAAATTATGCGCTGGGACTTAAACCGCCCCTTACGGGTTCCTTCAATAATAATTACTATCTCGAAGGTATGGGCGCGCCGATCCGCGCCGAAATCTGGGCCTGCATGGCGCCCGGCGAACCGCGCCTTGCCGCCGAGCTCGCGCAAAAAGACGCATGCCTCGATCACGAGGGCGAATCCGTCGTTGCGGAGCAATACATCGCCGCGTTGGAAGCGCTTGCTTTCACCGGCAAATTCGATATCCAGACGCTCATTGTGAAAGCGCTCGACTATATCGACGAGCGTTCAAAATTTTACACGCTTGCAAGCAGGGTTCTCGAACTTTGCAGCCATTCCAAAGATTGGAAGCAAATTCTGATCTTGATTTTAAGAGACTACGGCCATCCGGATTGCACGAATCTGTATCAGAATATGGGCATCATACTCATGGCGCTTCTGCTCGGCTGCGGGAATTTTATTACTACCGTAATGCTTGCGCTCAACTGCGGATTCGACACCGACTGCACTTGTGCTACCGTAGGCGCGATCATCGGAATCTGTGAAGGCGCCCGGGACCTGAACCGGAAATATAAATTCGGCGATCAGAAATACGCGCTTGGCGTCCATACGGCGCGCCGATCCGACCGGGTATTCGATTTGGCCATGGATATCGCGAAAGCCTCGCTGCTGTTTGCAGACAGATATAAAAAAACCATCATTTCAGGCGCGCCGTCCGGTAAAATGCCCGTGATCGAATCCAAATCCTCTTTCCCGATCCGGCTCGGCATCGAATATGAAAACAACGACCCATCCATAGCGCCGGGAGAAATCAAACGCGTGCTGGTCCGTCTGGAACCGACGATGCGCATTAAAGTCGCCGGTACGGTCAGATTTACGGCGCCGAGCGGTTTCAGTGTCAAACCCGAAGAAAAGAAATTTAAAATCGGCATGTTCAACCCCGATTTTAACGTAACGATCGCCGTATCTAAAGAAATCCCCGTTTTAATGGAGAAAAATATCATTCACTGTACCATCACACTGGAAAACGGAGACGTATACCGGCAGTCATTCGGCCTCGTCGGCACGCAGATCTGGAAAATATACGGTCCTTTCTGGGAAAACACGACCTACGCGCCGCCGCCTCGCGCCATGGAATCGTATTATAACTCGCTTCCCGCAGGCAGCAGCGAAAGCGAATCGCTTACGATCCTCCGGCAATTCCATTTGAATATGAAAGCCGACTGGAAGAAAGAATATCTCGAGGAACAGCTGCTCGGAAACGCCGTTCTGCCCCAGGAACTGATCGACGATCCGACGTATAAAGGATTTATCGTATACATCCGCAAAGACAAATTTTCTTTCGAAGATTTCATGTCGAACACGATGCCCTGCGTCGTATATCTCATCCGCGACGTTTATGCGGAAAGCGACAGAACGGTCAATCTGCAGGTCGGTCACTGCGACGTGTTCCGCCTGTGGCAGGATGGCAATCTGCTCGCGTATTCCGATTGCGTCGAACATTGGACGCCGGAGAATATTCATGTGAAAAACGTGATGCTGCACAGAGGCTGCAACCGGTTCGTCATCAAAGCCGCCCGGTCTTCTTCCATGTCCGATTTCAGCATGATGTTTACAAAAGGCGGTCCCTGCACGGACATTATAACGGAACTTGGCAGCGGTAGGCTTTAAAGATCCGCACAAGAATACATTTTACCATTGCATATACGGGCACGGAAGCAATAATTCCCCAAAATCCGAAAAATTCCTGTCCGATGAACACGATGATGATGATCGTAATCGGATGGATTCCCAGGTTTCCTTCGATTATTTTCGGCGAAAGAAAATTATTATCGAGCTGCTGTACGGCAACAAACAGGATCAGCACCCAGACCGCTTTGGCCGGTGAAATCATCAGCGCTGTGAAAACCGGCGGCAGCGCGCCGAAAAAAGGTCCGAAATACGGGATCATATTGGAAATTCCGCCGATTACGCCCAGCAATACCGCATAAGGGACGCCGATCAGCAGCAAACCGAGGATTTCGATCACGCCAATGATGAGCGCCACCAGGATCTGACCTTGTATAAATTTGGCGGAAATCATGCCGAGTTCATCGGCCGCCGCGCTCAGAGACGGCCTCCATTTATAGGGAAACAACCCGAAAATCCCGTTCAAAATGGCGGTCTTGTCTCTCAAAAAATAATAAGTAAGCACAAAAGAAGATACGATCCCCACCAGAAGATCCGAAATTTTACCATAAGAAGAAATCGCGCCCGAATCCGTTCCGAGCGAAGCGATTTTCTGATCAACGAAATCCGTAAAGGACCCGATGAGATCGATCACTTTCTCCCGCATACCTGCGTGTTCCTCCGAAATGAGGGTCTGTACATAGGAAATGAGCCGTGTTTTGATTTCCGGCGCGTTTTCCATAATATCCGCGATGTTGGCTGCTATAGCGGGAAGCAGAAACGCCGCAATTGCCGCGGCACACAGCAAAAATACGGTAAAAACGATCACCACCGCTTTCCCGCGGCTTTTTTTTCGTATAAATTTCAACCGTTCCTGTACGAAATCCACGGCCGGATCGAGCATATACGCCAAAATCAGCGCGGCCAGAAGAGGAACCAAAATAGCAGACAGCCTTTTGCGAAATACGATGATCAGAATTCCGACCGCCAGAGCCGGAAGAAGCGGAATCATTCGGTACAAAAGGCTGCTGAAACGTTTCATTACATTACTTTGTCCACTGCTTTGTTGATGGTTTTGCATATGCCTTTATAGGCTTTCCCTGCCGTTTTTTTCATTTTCCTGCATTTGCATGTGAGATCCATACCGGAAATATACGCCGCGCCGCCGCCGATTACGGCGCCGACCAGCATACCTTTCAGTACGGCTGACATCATTTTATTGCTCATCATTATCTTCACTCCTTGCAATAATATATTCTTTCCCAAATTCAACACCGTCCCTCATAAAAATTACTTTTCTGCCTTCGATCATGTCGTTCATGAACCCCCGCGAAAGCTCGAAGCCTTCCAGAGAACCCGTTTCCATGTCGAAAACCATGTCATGCACGACGCCGAGGTTTTCTCCCTGCTCCGACATGACGCTGCGCCCCATGATTTCCTCCAGATCGCTTTTCTGTTTCAGCTCATATTTTCTGGAAAGCTTTTTGACAGAAGCGCTGCTGTAAACAACGCAAACCGTGTTGTTCAGCTTGAGGATATCCTCCAGGGCAATAAACCGTTTTACAAATTTTCCTGTAAATCCGTTCTCGCCTTCCAGCAAAAACCCTTTTACATTGTTTTCTCCGTCGTACAGCGCTTCTCCCACAAAGCCGAGCCTTCCCTCGTCTTTGAGGCACACAACGGGTACTCCTTTACAATCAAGAATACGAATCATATAACCTCACCCAAATTTTACATTTTCCTGCAAAACACTGTTGTATATTCCACGGAAAAATGGTTAAATATACTTATAAAAATTTAAGGAGTGTATCTATGCCATCCAACATCGATTTCTCATATAAAAACATCGGATTCATCGCTCCCGACATATTATTGCCCAACAAAACGGCAGATATGTATCGCTGGGCAACCGTTGCCTGCGATCAATATACGTCGGATCCCGCATATTGGCAGGATGTGGAAAATATTACGAAAAATTTCGATTCCACGTATGATCTGATGCTTCCGGAAATCTATCTGGATCATCCGGACGTTGCAGAAAGAATTTCCAAAATTAACAAAAATATGCGCGAGTACATACAAAAAAATCTTTTCGTCAAATACGCGCAGTCTTTTATTCTGACGCGGCGCGCCGCACCCTTTTCTCCGGTGCGCACCGGCCTCGTCGCCGCGCTCGACCTGGAACAATATGACTATCATAACGGCGCGCAGGCGCTTATACGCGCTACGGAAGGCACCGTTACGGAACGCATTCCGCCGCGTATGAAAATCCGCAAGAATGCCGCGTTGGAAATGCCGCATATCATGGTCCTGATCGACGATCCCGGCAAAACGATCATCGAACCCGCCGCGGAAGCGCTGCTCGGCTCCGCAGGAGCAATGCCCCTATACGATACCGACCTGATGAAAAACGGCGGTCATATCAGCGGATATCTGATCAACCAAAATCATCAGGAGAAAATTTTCCGGCGGATCTTTGAAGCAATGGAAGAATTAGCCCGAAGCGCCGGCGGATTTCTCTTTGCCGTAGGCGACGGCAACCACTCTCTTGCATCCGCAAAATGTCATTACGAAGATTTAAAACGCGCCGGTCTCCCCTGCCGGAACGCACGATATGCCATGGTGGAAATCGTGAACCTGCACGATCAGGGCATCGTGTTTGAACCGATCCACAGGGTATTATTCGGGACGGATCCGGGTAAAATACACGCCTTTTTCCGGCAAAGGGGCTGTATTACCGGAAGCGATTCCGCAGAATTCCACAGAATCCCGTATCTCACGGAGGATGGCGAAGGCTGCATCGGGATTCCCAAAGCGCTCCATATGCTTGCCGCCGGCGCGCTCCAGTCGCTGTTGGACGAGTATCTGGCGCAAAATCCACAATGCCGCATCGATTATATCCACGGCGCGGACGCCGTCCGCGAACTGGGCCGCCGGCCGGGGAATATCGGATTCTTTTTGCCGAAAATGGATAAAAACGACCTGTTTCCCACCGTCGCAGCGAAAGGAGCGCTTCCGCGAAAAACGTTTTCCATGGGAGAAGCATGCGAAAAACGGTATTATATGGAATGCCGGATCATTATTGACAATTTGAATTGAATATTCTAACATAACGATAAAGAACGGTTGAGGAGGATATCCGATATGTTGAAAATTACATTTATGGGCGCCGGCAGCACCGTGTTCGCGAAAAACGTCCTGGGCGACTGCCTGGTCTCTCCGGATCTGAAGGGGCTGGAAATCGCTTTGTACGATATTGACAGGCAGCGGCTC
>CABQCN010000023.1 GCA_902462635.1 uncultured Oscillospiraceae bacterium | reverse complement strand
TTACTCTTGCATTTGGTCCAAAACCGGAATTCAGTTTTTCATTTAAGTAAGAAATTCTGGCCTCGAGGCCGCTTTGCTGTTTGCCGGCCGCAATCAGCCGTTCCGCCTGTTCTTCCGCGCCGCGTTTGATACTTTTTGCTTTTGCCTTCGCCTCCGCTAAAATCGCATCGGCGGCAGCGCGTGCTTTTTCTTCGGCTTCCTTTCGGATCGCCGCGGCTTCCTCCGCCGCTTTTTCTTCAATTTTCCCGATCACCGTATCGGCGCTCATACACACCCTCCTCCAGACAGCTGAATTTTTTACAGTGAAATACCGTAAATCAGCAAGATCGAAGTCAGCAGCGCCAGAATCGCGTACGTCTCGACGAGCGCCGTCATCGTGATTCCTTTTCCGGAGGAATCCGGCTGCTTCGACGTCATATGGATCGCGGAAACCGCCGTTCTTCCCTGGCAGATCCCGGAAATCAAACCGCAGACCGCCATCGGGAACGCCGCGAAAAAGAACTGCCAGCCCTGCGACGCCGTAAGTTCAAGCGGAGAACCGCCGAGCACGCCGATCCGCACCATAATCAATACTGCCGTCAGAAAGCCGTAAATTCCCTGGGTTCCCGGCAGCGCCTGGAGTACCAGCATTTTACCGAACAGCTCCGGCTTTTCCGAAGTCACCCCTGCGGCGGCTTTTCCTGCCGCCATTACGCCGTATGCGGATCCGCATCCCCCTAAAATGGCACATACGGTCGCTCCCATAATTGCAATTACGATACCAGACATCATCATTTTCCTCCATTATCATGCTTATTTAATTGAATGTATTTCGTTTGTATTGAAAAAGGCTTGAACATTTTTCCGCCGCCATCGAAGAATTTTCCGTAAAATTCTATATATTGCAAACGGCAGTCATGCACGTACGCCGACAGAAGACTGAGCGCAAGGTTGAATATATGCCCTACCGCGTAAATGAGCAGCGCGAATACGAAACCGAGCACGGGAATCGAACTGCGTACCATGCCCGCAAGCATATTCATGACCATGCCCACGACGCCGGTCGCAAGACTGAGCGCGAGAATCCGGGAATAGGAAAGAATATCGCTCATGTAATTGGTAACGCCGTAGAGGCCGACCAGCCCTCCCGTAATTTTACCGAAGACGCCCTTTTTGGCGCGTCCGGCAGTCAGGAGTACGATGACGGCGCCGACGGCGGCAAGCGCGATCCCGATCATACGCGTCCGGGAAATAAAAATCAGGCCCGCACCGCTTAAAATCAACATCCAGGAAAACTGATCGAAAACAGCGCTCCAGAACTGCCCCGCTTTGATCTGCATCACCGCTTTGACGATCATTCCCGTAAAAATATGCAGTCCTCCCACAAGGAGCGTCAGAATCAGCATTTTTACCGGATCATCGAGCGGATTGAACAGAATGGGATGCCACGTTTCTCCGAAATAGCTGCCGAAGAGTACGCCGCAAACCATCGTCGTAACGGAGGAATACAGAATCACGTTCATCAGTTTCTCCGTACTTCCACGCGGTTTCATAATTTTTTTCAGGAGCAATACCGCAGCAGCCATTAAAAGCCCATATCCGGCGTCCCCCATCATCAATCCAAAAATCAGCCAGTACCACGGAGCCATCACCGGGTTCGGATCGACATCGCCGTATTTCGGGGAGGTAAACATTTCCGTTATGCCTTCGAATTGGCTGACTGCGCGGCTGTTCCGGAGCACCGTCGGCGGCAGTTCTTCCGGAAGCGGATCGCGGCAGGAAATGTCGTATACGCCGGCCGCTTTTGCCACCGCCTCTTCCACGGCAGCCGTGCGGTCGGCCGGCACCCAGCCTTCCACATACGCCGTTCTCTCCGTTTCTCCCGCGGGAGCGGCGTTCCGTTCGTTTACCATACGGTATCTTTCATAAAGGAGTTTCGGCGCATCCGATCCGGCAAGCTCCCGCAGGCGGGTTTTCTTTGCTGCTTTCGCGGCCCGGAGCCGATCCGTTTCCGCACGTAAAATTTCTATGTTTTCATCCACCCTGCCGGATACCGGCGGAAGCGTGATTTTCTCGTAACCTGCCGCACACAGCTCCGCAAGCGTTTCTTCTTTCATGTAAAAGGCCGCGGCGTATGCTTTCGACGCGTCCTGCGATATAAGATCAAGTCCGATTCCGTTTTCTTCCGCAGCCGTCTTGCACGCCGCGAGATTCCGGAGCGGAATTTCGCCGAGCGTACTGAACGTATAAATCGATTCTCCGATTTCTTCTGCCGGAACCGTAAGCGTCTCCCAGGGCAGCAGCTGTTGCAGAAGCGCCGTTTTTGCCTGAAGCGCCGCCTCGTCGGCAGCAATGCCGTCCGTAAGCGCCTGCAGTTCTTTCACTGCTGCTTCCGTCTCCGTACCGATGCGTTCGAATTCAGAGAGTTCCATTTCAGGGAGACTGCCCAGCAGCGTTTTTTTCTGTTCATACCGTTTCAATTCCCGGATTAATTTCTCCACAGCGGCAGCGTCGCAGTCGGGCGGCCGGGCGGCCGGCCGGTCTTCTGCAGGATCGCACAGCATCACCTCGCCGCATTTCTGCAATGCAGAAAGTACGCGTTCCCGGTCTTCCTTCATGCACAGGATCGTAATATATTTCATCGGTGTGATCATCGCGCGTTTCCTGCCTTCCCGTGCATTTTATAAAAAAGATACGATCAAATCCAGCGCGCGCTGCCGGTTTTCGGCCGCCGGTTTCGCCAGTTCCAGGTTCCGCTGGTCGCTCCCCTCCCGGATCAGTTCTGCGTTTTTCGCCGCAAGCTGGCGGGCCGCTTCCATGATTTTTCCGGCTTCCTGCTTTGCTTCTTCTATCAGCGCGCTGCTGCGGCTGCGCGCGTCTTCCTCAGACGCAGACAGCAGCCGTTCCGCTTCGCTTCTGGCGGCGTTTTTCAATTCTTCCGCTTTTTGTTCGGCTTCTTTCACCAGTTCAATAACGCTCATCGGTATGCTCCTTGATAATCATTCAATCGACCTTGGAAAAAGGAAGTGTCAAGACAATCCCTTCCTCCTATTATACCTTTGTTTTATTTTGGTGTCAAAAGTATAATGGTTTTTTCGTATTATGATGTGCCATCCTTTGTTACGGCATCCGGCTTTTTGCTTTTTATGATTTTAACGGCGTAAATCGCGACGCACAAATTCAGAAGCCCCTCCAGAAAGAGCGTAATTCCCGTCATGACCATCAGCAGTTTGGCGCCTCCAAACGGATCGACAATGATGAGAATTGCGAAAACACAGGAAAACAAAGCGCTGAGCAGAATGATCCACCACTCGCGGAGCCCGAATTTTTTCGCATCATACGCCGTCTGCACTTTAAAAAGGCTATCCGTCAGCACCGTGATGCCGATCAAAAAATAGATGAAATGCAGCATCATCGCCGGATATAAAATCACTACGAGACCCAATACGCCAAGCAGGATCCCCAGCGCAAGGTCGAACTGGAACGCAAGCATATAAAGATCCCTGGAAAAATAGCCGATGATTTTGATCATCCCGGTACCCGCCAGCAATGCGCCCAGAACATAACAAAACACAGAAACGGAGATGTCTGGGTAAACGATAATCAGGATGCCTGTCATGCAAAAGATGACCGATGTTACGATATATCCCCATTTCGCAGCTTTCATTGTTTTCACGCGGACTTCCTCCCTTCTACTGTTCCGCCGGTATTATAACTGCCCGCAAAAGAATGCGGAACGGACAAAAAAAGGAGGATGTGCGATTTTTGTGCATCCGCGCCAAATTGTCTGGATTTTCACGGCGCAACCTCCATCTTCCGCAGACACGCCTCGATATTGCCATCCAGCATTTTACCGAGCCGGGTGATCAGCAGCACAGGGTCATATTTCATCCCGGCGTTCAGCCAGTCGAGCAGCATCCCTACCAGCGCCGACTTGTAAAAACTGGCGATCAGCGCCTTGTCGTTCCCGCTGACCTGCAGTCCTTCAGACACCTTATTCACGAAACGCGTCATGACATCCGTCGCAATATTATTCAGATACCGGTAAAATTCCTGGCGGTTGGCGGAATTATAAATATGATAAATCACTTTTTTATTCTGCAGCGCGAAAGCGGCGGCAGCAATAAACCCTTCCTCCCAGGAATCGGCATCGCCGTGCGCCTCTATCACCCGCTGCGTCTCCTCCCGGAAAATTTCCTCCACCAGCGCGGGGATATTCTCAAAGTGGTAATAAAACGTATTCCTGTTAATCTGGCACTCCTCTACGATGTCCTTGATCGTTATTTTATCCAGCGGCCGCTCGCCGAGCAGCTTCAGAAACGACTGCATAATTGCTTTTTTCGTAAATTGCGTCACGTATGTAGCTCCTTTTCTTTTCGCTTACCGACCGTAAAAGGCCAGCGCGTCTCCGATTACCAGATCACGTTCGTCTTCATTCAGAATTTCATGGCGCATATGGCGATACGTCTTCACCGCGACAGTTCGGTATCCGGCCTTCCGCAGCGAATCCGCCGAATCCTTTAACCCTTTTGCGCCGCCGGTTACGGGGTCGTCAGCACCGGCAAGGAACAAAATATCCAGCGCGGGATTTCCGAGCGCATAGCTCCCGTACCGGTGCAGGCGGCGATCCAATTCATACAGCGTCAGATAGCCCGCGTTCGTAAAAGAGAATCCGCACATCGCATCATTATTATATGCTTCCACATTCCGTTTATTATAACTGAGCCATTCGTTCGGGATCTCGCCCCTGCCGCCTCCGGGGGCAAAACTTTTTACAAGCCGATTGCAGCCCGTTTCTCCGGAAAAATGCGAAATCGCTTTGGTAAGCGCGCACGCGAACCCGACGCCCGCCCTGTAGCAGGGCGCGCCCGACAGGATCAGTTTCTTTATGGTCGAATCGTATTTCTGGATATAGCTGCGCGCAATCAGCGAACCCATGGAATGGGCAAAGACATAAACAGGCAGCTGCGGGTCATTTTCTTTTATAAAGGCATTGACGGCAGCCTGATCCCGAACCAGCGTTTCCGCGCCATCCCGCTTTCCGAAATAGCCGAGCAGTCCGTCTTCTCCCAAGGATTTGCCATGTCCGCGCAAATCGGACGTGATCACAGTATAGCCGTTTTCCGCCAGTCTGCCCGCAAAAAAGTCATACCGTTCCTTATGCTCGCACATCCCGTGCACCACTTGCACGGCCGCCCGCGGCGCTTCCGCCTCGAAACGCTTTACGGCTAAACCGAAGCCGTCGAAGCTTTTTACAAAAAATTCATTTCCCGTCATTTTCTCCGCCTCACCTTTCCGCCGCCTCTTATCACATTCCATCCCGCAGTTTTGATAAAAATTCCGATGCGGGAAGCGGCTTGTGGAATACATATCCCTGGATATAATCGCACTGCATGTCTTTCAGCAGCGCTACCTGTTCTTCCGCTTCGATCCCCTCCGCGACGGTACGCATATCGAGAAGCTTTGCCATACGTAAAATGCTCGATACGATAATCTGGTTTCTCTTTCGATCATAGGTCCCGTCGAAAAAAGCCCTGTCAATTTTCAAAATATCCAGCGGCAGTCCCTGTAAAATATTCAGGGAAGACTGCCCCGTGCCAAAGTCGTCCATAGCGCAAAGAAATCCGTACTTCCGGAGCTTCCCGATAAGATGCGCGGCATATTTCACGTTTTCCACTACGCCGTTTTCCGTAAATTCGAGCGCGATCCGCTGATCGGGAACCGCATATTTTTCTTTGATTCTGCGGTAATCCTCCGCAAAGCCGGGCTGGAGCATCGTGATGCGCGAAACATTTACGGAAAGGCAGAGGATCCGGTCCGATTGATTCCCGAACTCCGCCAGCAGGCGGCAGGCATGTTCGAACACGTAATAATCCAGATCTACGATCGTTCCGTTCTGTTCAAATAATGTGATAAATTTACCGGGCATCAACAGCTTCTGCCGGTTGTGATCCCACCGCACAAGGACTTCCGCCCAGAGAATTCCCTTCTCCCGGTCCTGAATATCGACCTGCGGCTGTAAATACAAAAGGAATTCTTCTTTCTTCAGCGCTTCGTGCAGATCGGATACAAGCGTCATTTCTTCGATTTCCTCCCGGCGCATCTCGTCCGTATAAAACGCCATCTGGCTCCCCGGCAGTGATTTTACGCTTTTCTGCGCCATATTTGCCCGGTTCAGCATGCGCCCGATGTCGAGGAGATCCGCTTTGCTTTCGATCAGATAGACCCCGGATACCAGTTCTACCTCGAACCGCCGTTTCTTCAGCATCTGAAATTCGGACAGTTTGCGTACCGCCATCCCGAACCGTTCCCGCAGCTCGGCGACTTCCTCATATCTGCGCAGAGCAGTCAAATTATCCGCCGAAATGCGACAGAACGTTTCCCCCGGACGCGTATCGTCCGCTACAAAATCCGTCCAGTATTTCAGCAGGCGGTCCCCCACGTCGTACCCAAAAACATCGTTGATGAATTTGAATTTTTTAATATCACAATACCACAACGAATATTTACATTGCGGATTTTCCCGTAAAATCCGCGCGGCGTCTTGCTTGTACGCTTCGAAATTCCGGTAGCCGGTCAGCGGATCCTTATATTGGATAGAGAGTTTTTCTTCCAGGAGCACTTTTCTCTGTACCGCAGCCGTAAGGCAGGAAGAAAGCATTTTTAACAAATACAGGGCGTCGGCGTGCTTTTTGAAATTTCCGATCCCGATCATGCCGATCATACGGTTTTTACTGAAAACGGGAGTAATGCAGAATGATTCCAATCCGGAATCTTTTAATATTTCGTAAGCCTTCGGGTCGCTTTCGGCAAGTTCCGTAAGGGAACGTACTATAAATTGTTTATAGCCGGCAAACCGTTCGCCCCAAGCTTCCAATGCCTTCGGCGATGGGCTTTTAATAAACGGGAGCGGAGACGCCCCTCCGGCGGCTGCATAAGATTTCAGCACCTCGGTTTCCGTAAACGCCCGGATGAATCCGTATTCCGCGTCAAAAAAGGAACAAAGTCCCGGCAGGATTTCTTCGAATACCTCTCCCAGCGTATTCTTATCGGCAAGCGCCTGAATCCATTGCATCATAATGTTTTGCTGTTTGACGCTGTCCAGAAGCAGCTGATTCTTCCGTTCCGGATTCGAAACATCGAGCGCCACCTCCATGCGAACCGGCCGGTTCTCCCACAAAGAAAGCCGGTCTTTCAATAAAAAATCCCTTCCGACTAACGGATTGTGGTACTCCCAGATATAATACTGATCGCTTGTCAGAATTGCGTTCGTACAAAACGGGCAGGGCGAGTCTCTTCCCTGCAGCAGGGCGTAGCACTTTTTCCCTTTATAATCAAGCCATTCCGTGGCAAGTTTATCCGGGTCCATGCCGTACAGATAATAAATTTCGTACGTTTCCGGATCGCTGATATAGAAGACATCTTCCTTTTCCGCCAATATACGTGCTTCGCTGAACGGCACGGCATATTTCCGGATCAAATATGTAAATGCCTCTTCTGAATTGTTAAATTGGTGCGGCATATCAGCGCAACTCCTTTATACGTTTCCTAAAACAACATTTATTATACATCGGGGACAGGCTTTTTTCAACCGGAGTCCGGTTCCTGCTTTCATTTTGAACGCTGCCATAATTTACGTAAAATAATATCATTTGAAAAAGCATCTCCCGTCATGTTATAATAAATATCAAAATCAATTACCTGTAATTTCCTGTCGGCAAAGGGAAAAGATGTATATGAAGATAAAAGTCATAAAAAAGAATATTTGTTTATGGATGATGCTCTTGACATTGTTTTTGACGACGGTTCCCCGCGTATCGGCGCAGGATCCGGCCGCACGCACGATCCGCGTCGCGTATCCCATACAGCCAGGACTCACAGAGTATGACGAATACGGCGCCAATACGGGTTATACCTATGAATTTTTAGAAGAAATCGCCCAGTATACGGGATGGGATTATCAATTCGTTTCTCCGGAAACAGGGGAAACGAATCAGGATATTACCCTGCTGCTGCAAATGCTGAAAGATGGGGAAATCGACCTGATGGGCGGGATCGGATATCTGGATTCGACTGCGGAGGAATACGATTATTCGGCGTACAGCTACGGTACGGTATATACGGTTTTACAGACATTATATGATTCGGACCAAAATAACATCATCACTTCCAACATTCCGCAGACGTTCCGGATTGCCGTTCTGAAAACAAGCGTCGTCCGGCGGCAGGAACTAGAGGAATATTGCAAAATCAATCTTGTCGAACCGGTGTACGTGGAATGCGACAGCATCAAAGCGCAAATCGACGCACTGCGAACCGGAGAAGCCGATTTTATGCTGAATACCAGTATGAATTATATTGAGAATCTTCGTACCGTCGCAAAATTTTCCGCCAGACCGTTCTATTTTATCACCACGAAGGGAAACACCGGGATCATGGAAGCGCTGAACGCCGCAATTATCAGCATCGACCAGGCCGACCCCTCCTATACCGCTTCCCTATATGAAAAGTATTTCGAACCAAAGAACCACCGCCTTTTCCTCTCGGAAAAAGAAAAAGAATATATTGCGGCTGCCGGCGTACTGAAAGTCGGCGTGCTGACCGCATATCCGCCGTACCAATATGCGCTTGGCGGCGAATATAAAGGAATCGGCGCCGATCTGCTCCGCTACGTCTCTGAAAAAACGGGACTGCAATTCGAATGGATCCCTGCCGGCAGTCCGGAAGAATTGTTCCGGCTGGCGTCGTCCGAACAGGTCAGTCTGATCGCGGGGATGCCGTATAACTATACGGCGGCGCAGGAAAATAATCTCTCCATGTCCCGCCCTTTTATTTCCTCCCAATATTTTATCGTGATGAACAATAAGTCCGATGGGACGGATTTGAGCAAGCTAAAGCTGGCTTTTACTACCGATTTGGATACGCCCGGGGCCGACGCAGACACGTTTTTGCAATGCCGCACGCTTTCCGAATGTATGGAGGCCATTGCACAAGGAAAAGCGGATTATACCTATCTGGATACCAATACGGCGCAATATTACCTGAATCAGCCGAAATACCGCGCGCTGAGATTGATCCCGCAGTCATATGAATCGCGGAAAGTCTGTTTCGGCGTCGTCAAAACAGGCAGCCGCGAACTACTCTCTATTTTAAATAAAGTGGTGCTGACGATTCCCGAAATCGAGCTGCAGACAATCATCAATCAGAATATCCTGGTCAAGCAACCGCTTTCTTTTAAAGATTATATCCGGGAAAATCCCTTGCAGATCATGGTGTTTACGCTCTGCAGCGCAACTGCCATTATAGCGGTACTGCTGATTTTTCTGTACCAGCGGGCAAAGGCAGGCAAAAACAAAAAATTGGAACTGGAAAAACATTATAAAATTTACGCTTTAACGAAAGATTATTTTATGGAATACAACTATTTTACAAAAAAACTCTTGGTTTCGATTCCACCGGACGGTGAAACCGGGGAACCGGAGCTGACGCATTATGATTTCAATACGCCTCCTGCCAATGCGGAACTGCTTCGCCGGAGAACCGCGTTCCTGGAAGTGATCGGTTTAAAGAAGCGCTGCATCAAAGAAGCCTGTCTGCCCTGTATCGACGGCAGGGATCACTGGCTGCGTTTTGCGCTGGATATTATTTATGATAACGGCGTTCCGGCGTTTGCGGTCGGCAAAATCAATATCATCGATAAGGAAAAGGAAAAAGAAGCAAAGCTCCTGCAGAAAGCACAGCTCGACAGTCTGACGCACATCTACAACCCGGAAACCACGCAGCAAAAAATCGCGGAAAGCCTGCGCGCACTGCCCGAACAAAACCGCTGCGCTTTATTGATTTTGGACATCGATTATTTTAAAGTGATCAACGATACGTTCGGACATATGTGCGGCGACGAAACGCTGCAGCAAGTCG
>CABQCN010000022.1 GCA_902462635.1 uncultured Oscillospiraceae bacterium | reverse complement strand
TTATTGATTTATTATTTAAAATAATGTCAGCTGTTCTCCCGGTTTGTCCGCGTCTTTCAGGAAGCTGCCGGCAACCGGAATCGTTTTCGTGCGATACACCTTGATGTCGGTGAATCCGCATTCTTCCGATCTTTTCATATACTTTAATTTATAGTCTTTTTTGACTTTCAATACTTGCACGCCCTGGGAGCTTTTCGTCGTTTTCAGGGGAATTTGTTCCGAACTGCATACCAGGATTCTGTCGTTCGTACTGCTGACCGCGATTTCCGTTTCGCCATGGATGAATAACACGTCTGCCAGCGGCGATGCCGCAGCGTATGCGTTGATGAGCTTTTTCCTGTTCGTTTTTGTGGCGTACGCCGAAAGCGGAATGCGCGATATTTTACCGTTCTCATAGGCGAAGAGGATTTCACCGTCATAGTTGTCCGTCACGATAAAATACAGGATGCGTTCTTCCGGTTCCAGCCCGAGGATATTTTGCAGGTAATCGCCGAGCGCGCCTGCTTTGCTGTCGGGCAGTTCGTGGATTTTCATTTTATATACCGTCTGCCGGTCCGATACGAACAGGATGTCCGATTTATTATGCCACTCGCATTCCTGGCGGATGAAGTCGCCTTCTTTGAGTTTCTGCTCTGGGGAGGAGCGCAGGGAAGTCAGCGGAATTTTTTTAAGATATCCGTCGTTCGTAAGGAAGATCCGCAGATTGTAGTCTTCAATGAGATGATCCTGCGTGATGACGATGACTTCGTCCTCATCAATGATGTCTGTAATGCGGTCTTTGGCGTATTTTTTCTCCACCGCGCGCAGTTCGTGCTTGATGCGCGTTCTGATGCGGTTTTCTTTGTCCAGCATATCCTCCATATCTGCGATATCTTTGAGCAGCTTTTCAATTTCGTTCAGTTTGTTGAGAATATATTCTTTGTTCAAATTCCGCAGCTTGATTTCCGCGATGAAATTTGCCTGTACTTCATCGATGCCAAAGCCCCACATCAGGTTCGGTACGACGAGGTCTTCCCGTTCTGTTTCCCGAATGATTTTAATGGCTTTGTCGATATCCACGAGGATTTTCTCGAGACCCTTCAATAAATGCAGGCGGTCCTTCTTTGTCTTGATATCAAACGCCAGCTGGCGTTTGATACAGCCGATACGGAATTTCAGCCATTCGTCGAGCAAGGCTCTGACGCCGAGCACTTTCGGGCGGCCGTTGATCAGCACGTTGAAATTGCAGGCGAAAGACGATTCAAGCGACGTAAATTTATAAAGTTTATTCACAATATCGTCAGGGTCGGAACTTTTTCTGATGTCGATCGTGATTTTGAGTCCGTTTAGATCCGTTTCGTCCCGCACGTCCGTAATATCCTTAATCCTGCCATCTTTCACGATTTTTATGATTTCTTCTATGATGGCTTCGGACGTCGTGGTATATGGAATTTCATAAATTTCAACGCAGCTGTTCTTTTTATCGTAACGGTATTTTCCGCGGATTTTTACGCTTCCTCTGCCGTTTTCGATAATGTTTTCCATAATCCGTTTTGTATAAATCACCGTTCCGCCCGTAGCGAAGTCAGGCGCTTTGATATACTGCAGCAGATCTGTTTTTGCATTGTCGATATACGCACAGGTGGCATCGCAGATTTCATGCAGGTTGAAACTGCAGATATTGGTTGCCATGCCGACTGCTACGCCCTGATTCGGGTTGACGAGAATCGTGGGAAACGTTACGGGGAGGAGCGTCGGTTCTTTCAGTTCTCCGTCGTAATTGTCAACGAAATCAACCGTATTTTTATCGATGTCTTTAAAAAGTTCCTCACAAATTTTTTCGAGTTTTACTTCCGTGTAGCGCGGCGCGGCGTATGCCATGTCACGCGAGTACTGCTTGCCGAAGTTTCCCTTGGAATCGACGTACGGGTGCAATAACGCCCCGTTTCCCCGCGTCATCCTGACCATTGTTTCATAAATCGCCTGGTCGCCGTGTGGATTGAGTTTCATCGTTTCTCCGACGACGTTGGCGGACTTCGTGCGGCTTCCGTTCAGAAGTCCTTTTTTATACATCGTATAAAGCAGCTTGCGGTGGGATGGCTTCAGCCCGTCGATCTCCGGAATGGCCCGCGATACGATGACGCTCATCGCATACGGCATGTAATTTTCTTCCAGTGTTTCCGTAATCTGCTGCTCTCTGAATCGGTTATCTGTTTTCTGATCCGGCATATTTTTCTCCTTACATCACGTCGAGTTCATCCAAATATAGATGGCCAAAATCCCGTATATGGTTCTTTCTTTCGTCCAGCGCGTCTCCGAGCAGCATTTCGAAATAATATGCCGTGTGCTCCGCTTCTTCCGGCAGGACTTTAATCAAGCGCCGCGTTTCGGGGTTCATGGTAGTTTCCCACATCATTTCCGGCTGGTTCTCCCCCAGCCCTTTCGAACGCTGCAACGTGATTTTTCCCTGCGGGGCAAGCTGCTCCATCACCGTCGCTTTCTCTTTGTCGTCATAGGCAAAGTAGGTCTTTCCCTTGCAGGTGATTTCATAAAGGGGCGTTTCGGCGATAAATACTTTTCCTTCCCGGATCAGGGATGGCATCAGCCTGTAGATCATGGCGAGAACCAGCGTCCGGATCTGAAACCCGTCCACATCCGCATCGGTGCAGATGATAATTTTCGCCCATCTCAAGCTTGCCATATCGAACATAGTGAGATCCTTGTGCTTCGATTTCACTTCCACACCGCATCCGAGGACGCGTATGAGGTCCACAATGACATCGCTGTCGAATATTTTACCGTAATCTGCCTTAAGGCAGTTCAATATTTTACCGCGAAGCGGCATAATGGCCTGAAATTCGCTGTCACGGCCTAATTTGACGGAACCGAGCGCCGAGTCGCCCTCTACGATATAGAGTTCACGCTTTTGCGGATCTTTCGTGCGGCAATCGACGAATTTTTTGACCCTGTTGATCATGTCGATATTGCTTTGCAGTTTCTTTTTGATATTAATCCGCTGCTTTTCTGCGGACTCCCGACTCCGTTTGTTGACGAGCACCTGCTCCAGAATCTTGTCGGCCTCCAGCTTATTTTCGATAAAATAAATTTCGAGGCGTTGTTTGATGAAGTCCGTCATGGCTTCCTGAATAAATTTATTATTGATCGCCTTCTTCGTCTGGTTTTCGTAACTTGTCATGGTAGAGAAAGAATTCGTTACGAGAATCAAGCTGTCCTGTACGTCTGTAAACGTGATTTTACTTTCGTCTTTGTTATATTTACCCTGCGATTTGATATATTTATCGATTTCGCTTACAAAGGCGCCGCGCACCGCTTTGTCCGGGGAACCGCCGTTCTCCAGAAAGCTGGAATTATGATAATATTCGATCAGGTTGATTTCGTTGTTAAAACAAAACGCGAACTGCATTTTGAGCTTATATTCCGGCTTGTCCGCCCGGTCCCTTCCTTTTGCCGAAGATTCGCAGTATTGAATGCCCGTGATTTCTTTTCCCGCGGAAATTTCTTTCACGTAGTCCGTGATACCGTTTTCATATAAAAATTCAAAGCGCTGGTTCGATTCCTCGTCGTAAAGCTTAAATTTGAGTCCCGCATTTACGACCGCCTGTTTCTTTAAAATCGTAGTGAAAAATTCCAGCGGGATGTTGATGTCTGTAAAGACGTCCAGATCCGGTTTCCAGCGCTGCAGCGTTCCCGATTGTTTATATTCGCAGGGTTCCTTTTTGAGACCGCCCTGATTATACCCTTTTTCAAAATGCAAATCATATTTGAAACCGTCTTTATATACGGTAACATCCATATATTCGGAGCTGTACTGGGTGGCGCAGCTGCCGAGGCCGTTCGTTCCCAGACTGTATTCATAATTCTCACCGTCATTGTTGTTGTATTTGCCGCCGGCGTACAATTCACAATATACGAGTTCCCAGTTATACCGCTTTTCTTTTTCATTATAATCCACGGGACAGCCGCGGCCGTAATCGCGGATCTGTATGGAACGGTCTTTGAATCGTGTAATTTCGATCGTTTTTCCGTACCCTTCTCTCGCCTCGTCAATAGAGTTTGCCAATATTTCTATAAACGTGTGTTCGCAGCCTTCCAGACCGTCGGATCCCAAGATTGCGGCAGGCTTCAGCCGTACCCTGTCCGGACCTTTCAATGCGGATATACTATCATTGCTATATACGTTTTTTGCCATTTTTCCTCCTCAATCTTATCCAAAGGCTACGATTCTTCATTACACAAACAGTTCCGCCAGACCGCGCCTTTTGGTGTTCCGGCGCGGCTGCGGAGCCTGTTTTTCCTGTGACACATTCAGTATCCCCGAATGTATAAATTTCATTAGTTCAGCATGATCTGGCCGCCCGTAACCGGAATCGCCTGCCCCGTCTCATACTCTTGTTCCACAATATAGAAAATCGCCCTGGCGACGTCCGTAATTTCGCATCCGCGGCGCATCGGAACTTTGTTTTCGTAAAACGCGCGCACATCGGCTACGCTCTTTGCACCCGGTACCTTTCCCGCTTTAAAATACTGTACGAACAACCCTTTCTCCGGATCGGACCACAGCGGGCCGTTGAGAAGATTGCCGGGACAGATCGCGTTGACTTTGATATTGTACGGTACGAGTTCCAGCGCAAAGCTCTGCGTCAGGCCGACGCCGCCGAATTTGCTGCCGGCATATGCGAAATTCTTGTTGCTTCCTTCCAGACCCGATTTTGAATTGATCTGGATGATATCCATTTTATAATCGGGAGCGAATTGATTCTGGATTTTCATGATTCTGGAAGCGAATTTTGCACAAATATAATATGCGGTATAATTGATTTTCGTGACCAGTTCAAACTTTGGGACCGTCATTTCTTCGAGGGCTCCCGCAATCGCGATGCCCGCGTTGTTTACGAAAATATCGAGTCCGCCGTATGCAAGCACCGTCGTATATACCATATCTTTGACAAAGTCTTCGTTACCGACGTCGGCTTTGCAGGCAATCGTCCTATTTTTTCCGTATTTTTCGTTCATCGCGTCGCTGTTTGCTTTTGCCAGATCGTAATTCAGATCCGCAATAACGACGTTTGCGCCTTGTTTTAACATTTCATCCGCAATTCCCTGCCCGAAGCCTTGCGCGCTTCCCGTTACGATTGCGATTTTTTCATTAAGCCTGAGCGCCGCGCCGCCTGCGAGGCTGACTTTGGAACGGTAGGATTCGACTTCCCAGTTGCAGATAAAATCGATCATATATTGCGTCATGAAAAGCGGACCGCCGAATGATTCGGAATACACTCCGATTTTACAGGCGTCGAGAAATACTTCCGCGCAAATATCCGCGTTCTTTTTATTGGTTCCCCACGCATAGAAGCCGAGATTTTGAATGGCGATGATTTTCGGCGCGTAACCGTTTTTCTTCCGGTATGCCGCAATGCCCTCTTTGATCAGCGTATATTGCTGTTCCATATCGTCGGATGCTTTTATAAATAACGCATACGGCTTGCAATATACGATATGGTCTGGTGAATATGCAGAGGATACGGGGTAAAATGCTTTTTCGTCTTTTACAAAATTCAGGACCTCTTTATTGGTACGGAATGTTACGATAGAGGATTCTTCGCTTTTTAAAAGCATCCGAATGGCCGGAGCGAGCAACGCGGCTTTCTCCTTGTCATATTCGGCAGGCCTGAAGTCCGGTTTTCTCGTGATTCGGCTTTCTATTTGTTCGAATACAAACTTCGTCTTTTTATGGATTTCCCGCTCACTGTTTGCAGCAATAAACACACCATGATTCTGAAGCAAAATGATATCTGCGTCTTTGCCCGTCGCCGCTTTGTACTTGTCCATTTCTTCCTTTAATTTCGCTGCAAGTACGTATCCCGGCTCGATGATATCGATCCAGATCACTTGATCGCCATAAAGCTCTTTTGCAATTTTTTTGCCGTCCGCGCCGCAGGTCAGACCGTTCAGCATCGACGGATGCGTATGTACAATGTATTTATACTGAATCAGATTGTGAAGCAATGTTTCCACGCTCGGCCGTTTGGACTGTTCCGTTTTTTCTCTGGCGTCCATCATGTCCTCCAGAACCTGCGCTTCTCGTTCCGCCGCGTTCTCCGGATATTGCTTGCTGAACATCGCAGACAATTTCTTACGGTTCATCTTTACAAATCCATTCTCCGTAATATTCGCCAAAGTTGTACCCGAACCTTTGATATAAAGGAATTTCGCATCCTTGTACGAGGTGTTACCGCCCCCGGCAAGTACAAACTCAGGATTTGCTCCATATTTGTTTGAAATTTCCGTTATTTTTGTTAAAGACATACAAAAAGCCTCCTGATGAAGTATTTTTCCAACTAATAAAGTATATAACTCAAGGCCTTTTTTGTCAACTTGACGTTTCAGATCTT
Source organism: uncultured Oscillospiraceae bacterium (assembly GCA_902462635.1). Taxonomy (GTDB): domain Bacteria; phylum Bacillota; class Clostridia; order UBA1212; family UBA1255; genus Egerieisoma. The sequence goes on along the minus strand of CABQCN010000022.1, from coordinate 3,675 downwards.
CCGGTTCTTACAAAAGCGTTTTTCGCCATCTTATAAACGGTCCCGCGCTTTTGATTTTTCTCTCTTTTATTGTACAAAATAATATGGCGAAGAATCGTAAAATCCCGGCGCCGGATCATTCCGGGCCGGGATTTATCGTTCTATCCTAATGTATTATAACTTGATTTTTGTTCTGCGATATACGATTGCGACCACGGCAATTGCCAGTGCTGCAACGCAAAGAGAAGGAATCAGCCATCCGGAATCGCCCGTGCCCGGGTTTTTATCCGGCGTCTGGGTGGGCGCCTGCGTCGGCTGTTCGGTAGGCGGCACGGTAGACGGTGTTTCGCCCGAAGCGGCGGCCAGTGTCAAAGTACCAAGGCCGAGTTTGCTGGTCGTCCAGTCGGATAAATCGCTGGAAACTGCAGCTGCGACTTCCGCCGCGGCTCCATCTTTCATGATAACCGCAAAAGCGGAACAAGCCATTTCTCCGGCAGAGAAAGTGAAAGAAGCATCCGAGATGCGGAACGCGTCCATAGGAATTAAAACTTCCGTCGTTTTGGTACCGTCGGCAGTTTTCGAAACCAATGTCACTTTGGAAGTAACGTCAACTGCGAGCGTCGCGGCGTCCACGTCGCCCAGCGGCGTATTGTGATTGTGCAGCATTACCGTACCACCGGGCTGTATCGTAACAAAAAGCCCCTGCTGACCTGCAGTCAGCTGACCTCCCGGATTACAATTGATCTGGAGCTGGGATGCGCCATCAATCGATTCGGCATAAGACAATGCGATATAAAGCCCTTTGTCAGATCACGCAAAGCGGTATGTAATCGGCGTCGTAATCGCAGGCAGATTGGCCCATGTAGCTCCGTTTTCGCTGTTCAGTACAAACGGATCGCCATATTCCCCTTCGGAAATAACCCCGTCAACAACAGCGTCGCCGGCTTTTGCAGTAGCGCTCATCGGAGACGCCGCAGCTACGGAGAACGGCAGTAGGAGAGAAACCGCAACCGCTACGCTTACGAACAATAAAAATAACTTTTTTTTCATGTAACATGCACTCCTTTCTTTTGACCAAAGTATAACCGTTTCTTTTTCCGTTGTCAATATATTCTTCTATTAATATATTATTCGTCAATAAGCATTATATACATTCTACAAAAATGGTAATCATATGAATTTTTACCACAATATGGATTTTTTATTCTATGGATAAAAGAATATGCTTCAATATTTCATATGATTTTTTCAGGCGCGTGTGATAGCTTACTTCCGAACTATTTTCAAACTTGGTATCATACAGCCGCACGGAAGACGCCGGATCCGCCGCAATCCCGATTTTGAGCGTGTTGAAATCCGTAAACACCAATTCGCCGGCTTTCTGAAAATCTCCGAGCGCCACACCGGCTGCGGGATTCAATACATTCAATAAATACCAGGGGATCCTGAATTCCACGCCGGCGGAAGATCCGAAGAAATCCGCCTGAGAATCGTACCCTTCCCGATCCGGATGCGTGATTCCGTAACGCAGAAGGCCCGATTCGTAATATTGCGCGGGTATATATTCCCCCGTCGCGGGCAATTCCATTTCATTGCTCAGGAACTGACAAATCGGACGGTAAATCCCGGCGCCGGAAACGCCGTACGCGTTGTTTAACGGCACGATTTTACGCATTACTCCGTATATATAGTAAAAAGCGTCGTAATAGGCGTCGCAAAGTACGCGGGTATTGTTTTTGCCGTTCAATACAAGCAGGAAATCAGTATTCTCACGAAAGGACAGATTCAGATCCGCCGCCCGCATACTGCCGAAGCCCACGGTACGGATCGGAAGATAAACCGTGTCCCGTTCGAAATCATAGCCATCCGGCGGCGCCACATAAAGGTATAAATATCCTTCGTCATATTTCAGATATAAATCGAATCCATCGGAACTGCCTATGAAATCCGCCTCGCTCCATTCGCCGTAACTTCCGTCACAATAAACAGCCGTTTTCTCCCCCGGCTCCATTGCCAGAATCCCGTAGCTCTGCTCAGCCGACAGTACATTCGGCGTGCGCAGGGAAGCGTTGTCCGGACTGTATTTTATGGTATTCCACGTTTGTTTGAACCATTCATCCTGCCAGGAGAAGATCATCGCTCCCGCACAGCCTTCCGCATAGATATCCTGCATCATTTTACCGACGTATTTTCCCTGCTCTTCTTCCGTAAGACCGCCCTGGTCATATCCCATGACAGAAGAATGCGCAACGCCGCGGCTCGTAGGCAGACCAACCTCTGCAATGAGAAGAGGCACGCTGCAATGGGAAAGCAAATCCCGGATATAGGCCCGGTACGGATTCGATTCCCCGGTATCCGGATCTTGGAACGAGACATATTCGGGTTCATGATTCATAAATTCCGGATAATACGGATACGCGTCAACTGCCGCGAATAAGCCTGCTTTACAGCGGTTCCCTGGTAAAATATGTTCGCTGTTGACGGACACTGCATCTTCTTCCGGGAACGGCTCGTTGGCATGCGTGATCACATCCGTAGTCGCCCAGTTTAAAAACGCCACCGGCGCCTGCGCCCGGTACGTTTCGCTTTCATATTTTATGAGCGCATTTCCGACACTGCATAAAAACGCCTCAAACGGAGAAGCCTGCTCAGAAGTATACAGATATTCCCCCTGATAGGAAGATTTATCGATATGCGTGTTCGTATTCGACACAAAATCCGGCGTCCATTCCAACCCCAGAATATATCCGGCCAGATAGCAGGAAACATCACAGTCATAAACTGCATTTACAATTTCACCGTATGTCGTATCATTGCTGCTGCCATGCACGATATCGGCCGTCTCCTTTGCCGCCCGCGTAAACGCATCGTAAATCACCGTACCGTCATAGGCGTCGCCGATCGACTCCATATACGTTTCATTGAACCAGATGCCGTGCAGCAGATATAGAGGCTGCGCTTTTCCCTCGTTATAATCGCGCAGCGCTTTGTAAAATTGCGGCGGCATCACGGAGAACACGCGTACGGTATTGGCGTTCATCTCGGAAATCATCGCAAACCAGTCCATATACGTGGAATACGAAACATTCGGGTTTTCAAGCGACGTCGTCGCCTCCGTCAGTCCCATATTGACGCCTTTTAAATAAACTTTTTTCCCTCCTCCGGAAGAAAGTCTGCTGAAAAATTTATTTTCCGTTTTAAAATAAAGACGGATTCCCCCATCTGTAACGCCGTATTCCTCGCTGTCTGCCGGCGGCGCCGTATTGCCGCTTTCTTTTCCGGGATCGGCACAGGAAGCTGTGCAGACCAGACACAACATCAGCAGCAGCGTCAATATTTTTTTGAACATCTTATCACGCTCCGAGTGTTATAAATGCTTCCTGTAATTCGTAATACGCCGGCTTCAAGCGCTCGTGATACGTAGGCATATTCCATTCCGCGTAATTATAATAACCCGCCATATCGATCTGCACAGAAGCAGCACCTTGTTTCAGAATTGCAGCGCCTACATGGAATCCATCAAAATCCACAGCAGAGATCGACTGAAGCGCATAAAAATCATTGATAATCTGTTTGGAAGACGGATCCATTACATTGAGCAGCTGCCAGGGAATGCGAATTTCAATATTCCCGTTGTTATAACAAAAGTCAGCGAGGGAGCGATAATTTTCATGCTCCGGGTTCCCGTTTCCATAC
>CABQCN010000021.1 GCA_902462635.1 uncultured Oscillospiraceae bacterium | reverse complement strand
CCGAAGCATAAGCAAAAGCAGGGCTGATTACGAACAGGGCTTCTCCGGTCCGGCCGTCGGAGGCAGAACCGGGAAGCAAAGAGGATTATCGTTCCGGAGTGCGGCTGCATGCGTGACATGAGCTTCGGAATGTTGACATATATAGAAGATATTTTATATTTTTACAGAAAAGAACTGGTAATTTTACGGAGGTGTATTTGCGAATGGCTCGAATTGCAGGTGTGGACTTGCCGAGAGAAAAGCGTGTTGAAATCGGATTGACGTACATTTACGGAATCGGAAGATCAAAATCGAATGAAATTCTTTCCAAAACGGGGATTAATCCGGATACTAGAATCAGAGACTTAACCGACGACGAAGTCGGTAAATTAAGAGATGTTATAGATAAAGAATATGTTGTTGAAGGAGATGTCCGCAGAGAAGTTTCCCTCAATATCAAACGTCTTATGGAAATTGGCTGTTACAGAGGCAGACGTCACAAGATGGGTCTTCCCGTAAGAGGGCAGAGGACGAAAACGAATGCCAGGACGAGAAAAGGCCCCAGCAAGACCGTAGCAGGCAAGAAGAAATAAGGAGGTTTGATTATGGCTGTTAAAACCAAAAGAACTGTTAAGGGCAAAAGAAGAGAGCGTAAATTCATCGAATTTGGCCAGGCTCATATTCGCTCCAGTTTTAATAATACGATCGTTACGATTACAGATAAGTCCGGCAATGCGATTTCCTGGGCAAGCGCCGGGGGACTGGGATTCAGAGGCTCCAAGAAGAGCACTCCGTTTGCCGCGCAATCCGCTGCGGAGACGGCTGCGAAAGCTGCGATGGAACATGGCCTGAAATCCGTCGAAGTATTTGTCAGAGGACCGGGCGCAGGGCGCGAATCTGCAATCCGGGCGCTGCAGGTCGCAGGACTCGACGTCACGATGATTAAGGACGAGACGCCGATTCCGCACAACGGATGCAGACCGCCCAAGAGAAGAAGAGTTTAATTAACGGAGGTGTAAATCAATGGCCAAATATAATGACGCATCCTGCAGACTTTGCAGAAGGGAAGGCGAGAAGCTTTTTCTGAAAGGTACAAGATGCTATACGGAGAAATGCGCGATTTCAAGACCTAAGAGAGGCTATGCCCCCGGTCAGCACGGACAGGCTAAGAAGAAGCAGTCCGAATATTGCACGCAGCTCAGAGAAAAACAAAAAGTAAAAAGATACTACGGCGTGCTGGAAAAACAATTCCACAAGTATTATGAAATGGCAAATAAGAAGACCGGAGTAACGGGCGAATCTCTTTTGATCTTGCTGGAAAGAAGACTGGATAATGTCGCATACCGTCTCGGCCTCGGCACTTCGAGAGCAGAAGCGAGGCAGCTCGTTCTGCACGGACATTTTACGGTAAACGGCAAAAGAGTGAATATTCCTTCCTTCCTGGTTTCCGCAAACGACGTGATCGCTGTCTGCGAGAAGAGCAGGTCGAATACCAGAATCACGGAAATTCTTGATGTTACGAGCGGCCGCACGATTCCGGAATGGCTTTCGTTCGACGCGGATAAGCTGCAGGGAACCGTATTGACCTATCCGAAACGCGAAGATATCGATTTACCTGTACAGGAGCATCTCATCGTAGAATTGTACAGTAAATAATTTTGCCGTGAGTATTTAGATTCCGAGGAGGGATTACCGTGAATGAAATTGAAAAGCCAAGAATAGAATGTGTGGCGACAGACGAATTTGAACGATATGGCAAATTCGTCGTAGAACCCCTTGAAAGAGGATACGGAACGACATTAGGAAATTCACTCAGACGGATACTTCTTTCGTCTTTGCCGGGGTCGGCGGCTTTAAATATCAAATTGAAAGGCGCCTGCCATGAATTTACAACGATTCCCGGTGTTGTAGAGGATGTTACGGAAATTATTCTGAACATAAAATCCGTTGCGTTCAAGATTTACTCCGACGATCCCGATACGACGAAGATCGTCAGCATTTCGAAAACCGAAAAGGGAGAAGTGACCGCGGCGGATATCGTATGCGACGCGGATATCGAAGTCTTGAACCCCGAACAGCATATTGCCACGCTGAACGGCGACGCGGAATTTTCCATCGAAATGGAAGTCGGCACCGCCACGGGCTGGAGGCCTGCGGATAAAAATAAAACCTCCAATATGCCTTTCAGCGTCATTCCGATCGATTCGCTTTTCTCCCCGGTGCCGAAGGTGAACTACAGCGTTGAAAATACGCGTGTCGGCAATGTAACCGATTACGATAAATTGACGCTCGAAGTTTGGACGAACGGCGCGATGACTCCGAAAGAGGCCATCAGCGAGAGCGCGAAAATTCTCATCGACCAATTCTCTCTCTTTGTGAATCTCGACGAGGAGAAGGAAGTAAAACACGTCGTCGTTGAGAAGGATCTCTCGGGAAAGACAGAAAAAATATTGGAAATGAATATTGAGGACCTCGATCTTTCCGTCCGTTCCTATAACTGTCTGAAGCGCGCGTCCGTTAATACGGTCGGCGATCTGGCAGATAAAACGGAAGAAGAAATGATGAAAGTGCGGAATCTCGGAAGAAAATCCTTGGAAGAAGTCATTCAGAAATTGGAATCTCTCGGACTTTCTCTCAGAAAAGAAGACGAATGAGGTCATACACAGTATTAGACAGGAGGGTAAATTCAAATGGCATATAGAAAGCTTGGCCGCTCTGCGGACCAAAGAAAAGCAATGCTCAGAGGCCTTGTGACCGCGCTTTTGCAGAACGGATCGATCGTGACGACGGAAACGAGAGCAAAAGAAGTACAGAGCATTACGGAAAAGATCATAGCGAAAGCGGTACGGGAAGCCGACAATTTTACGACGAAGCAGGTTAAGGTAAGCAGCGTTCCCGTGGATTCGAAGGGAAAAAGAGAGACCACGGTCGTCACTTCGAAGAACGGTAAGAAATATACGAAATTCGCGGATCGTGAAATCAAGACGGAGCTTGTCCGGATCGACAATCCCGAACGGCTTGCGGTACGGAAACAGGCGATCGAATGGGTATATAAAGTCAAAGACGCGGAAGGCAACAATATCAATGTCGTAAATAAGCTTTTTGACGAAATCGCACCGAAATACAAAGACCGTAAGGGCGGTTATACGAGAATCTATAAGACGGGGCCGAGAAGAGGCGACGCGGCGCCGATGGCAATATTGGAACTGGTATAATGCGGCATGCTTTATGAAGGATTGAAAGCGGGGATTGTCTTCTGAGATGATCCCCGTTTTTGGCAACAGGGGATTTTACGATGACGGATTTTATAAAATTTAAAAATGTTTCTTATACCTATGACGATCTCGAGGCGGAGCCGGAAAGCGATAAAAAGCAGCCCGTCGTTCCCCGCAGATTGAATTATGCCGTGAAAAATGCCGATTTTACTATTAAAAAGGGCGAGTTTATAGCAATCGTGGGGAGAAACGGATCGGGGAAATCCACCTTGGCGCGCACGATGAACGCGCTGCTGCTGCCGACGGAAGGTACTGTTTTTGTCAATGATATCGATACGAGCAAGGAGGAGATGATCTGGGAAATCCGCAGCCATGTCGGCATGGTATTTCAAAATCCGGATAATCAGATCGTGGGAACCTCCGTAGAAGAGGACGTGGCGTTCGGACTGGAGAATATCGGCGTACCGCGGGAAGAAATGGTCCGGCGGATCGACTGGGCGCTCGATACCGTGAAAATGGATAAGGAGCGGACGACAGAACCGCACCTGCTCTCCGGCGGCCAGAAGCAGCGCTGCGCGATCGCCGGGATCATCGCAATGCGCCCGGACTGCATCGTACTTGACGAAGCGACGGCAATGCTCGATCCGATCGGGCGCAGGGAAGTAATGGCTTTAGTGGGTAAGCTGAACCGGGAGCAGGGGATTACGATTGTCCATATCACACACCATATGGATGAAGTTGCGCTGGCAGACCGGGTCATTCTGATCGACCGCGGTGAAATTGTAGCGGACACGACGCCGCGCAAGATGTTCTCCAATGTGGAACGCGTGCGCGCGGCGGGTTTGGAAGTTCCTCAGATTACCGCCCTGATGCATATTCTAAAACAAAACGGCGTGGATGTCCCGACGGATCTTATCACGGTAGAAGAAGGCATCGCGGTATTATCCGCTTTGCTGCGGACGGGCGGTGCAAAATCATGTCGCTGAAAATAGAAAATTTATCCTACACTTATATGAAAGGCACGCCGTTTGAGAAAAAGGCGCTCGATCAGATCAGTTTCGAGATAGAAGACGGAGAATTCGTCGGTATCATCGGGCATACGGGCTGCGGTAAATCCACGCTCGTACAGCATTTCAACGGCTTGCTCAAGCCGGAGGAAGGCAATCTTTATATCGACGGCAAACTGATGAATCATTCCAACCTGAAAGAAATGCGTCGGCAAGTGGGTCTGGTGTTCCAATATCCTGAATACCAGCTTTTCGAATCGACCGTGTATAAGGATATTGCGTTCGGCATCAAATCGGAAGGATTGACGCCGGAAGAAGAACGATGCCGGGTATTGGATGCGGCGCGGAAAACAGGGCTGCCGGAGGAACTCCTTGAAAATTCGATTTATGATCTCTCCGGCGGCCAGAAACGGCGTGCCGCGATTGCCGGTATCATCGTCATGAATCCGAAAATTCTCGTACTGGACGAGCCTGCCGCCGGTCTGGATCCCGCGGGACGCGACGATATTCTGTTTTTTGCAAAACGGCTGCGCGATGAAAACGGGATCACCGTCATTCTCGTTTCCCACAGCATGGAGGATATTGCCAGGCTCGCGGATAAAGTGATCGTATTGAACGAGGGAAAGCTGGAAATGATGGGCACGCCGCGCGCGGTATTCCAAAATGAAGAACGCCTGAACCAGATCGGACTGACGGTTCCTCAAATGGCGAGCGTTTTCCACCGGCTCGGAACGCTTTTGCCGGAAAGCGGGATCCGCAAAGAGATATTTACCGTAGAAGAAGGAGCGGAGGAAATTCTGCGTTTGCTTGGAATCGCAGACCGGACAGGAGGGAACGCCGTATGAAAATTGCGATCGGCCAGTATGTTCCCGGCGCATCGGCGCTCCACAGAGCGGATCCGCGCACGAAATTTGTGCTGACATTCGCTTATATGGTCGCCGTCATGATCGCGGACAATTTTGCGGCCTATCTGGCGGCCGCCGTGTATATCGGCGCTGCATACGTCTGCGCGCAGATCAATATCGGCAAAATACTCCGCAGCCTGCGTCCGATCCTGATCATGATGCTCGTCACGGCAATATTGAATTTGTTTTTCTACAGAGGTTCCACCATCTGGCTGGAAGTCTGGAAAATTACGATTTATAAAGAATCCGTACTGTTCGCGGTCAAAATGGTATTGCGGATCATTCTGCTGGTGCTTGGTTCTTCCGTATTGACGTACACGACGACGTCCGTGATGCTCACGGATGGCTTGGAGAGCCTCCTGGCGCCGCTCAAGAAAATTCGTTTTCCGGTCCATGAAATCGCGATGATGATGAGTATCGCGCTGCGGTTTATTCCGACCTTTATGGAGGAAACCGACCGGATCATGAAAGCGCAGATGGCACGCGGCTCGGACTTCGACAGCAAAAATCTGATCCATAAAATAAAAAGTTATATTCCGATCCTGATCCCCCTGTTTATCAGCGCATGGCGGAAAGCGGAAGAACTGGCCACGGCGATGAACGCCAGATGTTATCGGGGCGGGGAAGGCCGTACGAAATTTAAGGTGTTGAAATTTACATATATCGATTTGATTCTGGTAATTATAACCGTAGTTCTTTTTGTGGCGGTTGTATTTGCCGGTCGATTCGTGTAAAATATAATTACATTTTTGGAAAGCGGTGGTTTTATGAATCGGACATATTATAAATTGTTTCTATCCTGCGCGCTGATCCTGCTCCTCGGAGTTGGTTTTATCCGGCCGGCGCAGGCGGAAACCGCTTCTCCCTCCATCGCGGACGCGACGCCGGCGCTGCTCGATCCTACGCCGACGGCGGAAGCGGAATCGACGGCAACCGCCGAATCCGCAACCGGCGAAAGCGCCGCTTCCGCGACGTACTACGATAAAGGGGCGGTCGAAAAGTTCGACGGGACGCCGGGCAGCACGGGGAACAGTGCGGGCGAAATCGTATTTATGCTTGCCATCTTTTTGTTCTGCCTGTTCTTCGTCGTAGAAGCCATTGTGCACTGGATGCGCAAAAGAAAGCGGCACGTCCGGCCGAAAGACTGGGACAGGTAACCCGCTATGGAAGACCATCAGAGAAAAGCGCTGCTCGCTTATTACAACGCGGCAAGAAATCCCCTGACCCATAAAGGGGATTACGGCCGTGTTTTTATTATTGCGGGTTCGGAAGGAATGACCGGGGCGGCGATGCTGTGCGCGGAAAGCGCGCTCCGCGCCGGGGCCGGTTTGGCGTTTCTGTTCGCGCCGGGGAAACTGCTGCCGATTTATGAAATCGGCTGCCGGGAAGCCGTGAAAATAAAAGTTGGGACGGGGGAGGATTCCTATTTCCGGCAAGAACACGTCGGTCAGGTCGTGCAGCACATCCTTGCCGCAACCGGACATTCCGCCGTGGTGCTCGGCCCCGGAGTCGGAACCCATACGGAAACGAAGCTTTTTGTATCCGGCGTTCTGGAAGAACTGGCCGCGGCGGGGGTTGCCGTCATTCTCGATGCCGATGGACTGAACGCGTACCGCGGACGGTGCGGGCAGATCGCCCGCTATACCCGGGTCTCCGGAAATCGGGGGAAACTCGTTCTTACGCCGCATACGGCGGAGCTTTCCCGGCTGACCGGAATGGAAATATCCGAGATCCGGCAGCACCGAAGGGAAGCAGCGCTCCGAACCGCGGCGTTAACGGGCGCGGTTACGGTCCTGAAAGGAAGCGGTACGGTCATTGCCGATGTTTTACCGACGGAAGAAATACTATGCGAAATCAACGGCAGCGGAAATCCCGGTATGGCGACGGGCGGCAGCGGCGACGTGCTTGCCGGAATTCTGGCGGGGATTATAGCGAGCGACCATCCGGACGCGGCGGCGGAACCGGAACGCCGGTTCTTCGACCTGGTGCGCTGCGGCGTCTATATCCACGGGTTCTGCGGGGATCTGGCCGCGCAGCGGTTCGGGCAGCGGGCGGTCAAGGCGGGGGACCTGATCGAAATGCTGAAAGAGGTGCACCGTTATGAAGCTTGAAAATACGCGCAGAACGTGGGCGGAGATCGATTTGGATGCGGTCGCGCACAATCTGCGCGAAATCCGCAGATTTACAAACGCAGACGCGCAGATTATGGGCGTCGTAAAAGCAGACGCCTACGGGCACGGCGCGCTGCAGGTTGCAAGGGAACTTCTGGCGGGCGGCGCGTCCTGGCTGGCGGTGTCGATGCTGGAAGAAGCGCTGGAACTCCGATATGCGGGAATCGAGGCGCCGATCCTGATCCTCAGCGATAATGAGCCTGCTTGTGCGGAAACGATCGTTGCCCATGAAATCCGGCAGGCGGTCTATTCTTTCGACATGGCGCGCACGCTTTCCGAAGCCGCCCGGAGAATCGGGGGAAAAGCGAAAATTCATTTGAAAGTCGATACCGGAATGGGGAGAATCGGCTTCCGGCCGGAAGCCGCCCCCGAGGAAGCGGAACGAATCGCGAAACTGGACGGAATCGAGATCGAAGGGATTTTTACGCATTTTGCGGCCGCGGACGAATTCTCGGACTCCGCCGACAGATATACGGCGGAACAATACGGCACATTTTACGAAATATGTGAAAAAATAGAGCGGGAGAAGCATATACATATACCGCTGCGGCATGCGGCGAACAGCGCTGCGATTCTCCGTTTTCCGCAGATGCACCTGGATTTGGTGCGGGCGGGGATCCTCCTGTACGGCCTCCTGCCATCGGCGCCGGCGAAGGAATGCGGCGCAGACCTGCGGCCCGCGATGACGCTGAAGTCCGCGATTTCGAACGTCAGGATGGCGCAGCCCGGTAGCTTCATCAGTTACGGGCGAACATACCGTACGCCGGAAGCTGCGGTGATCGCCACGCTGCCGGCCGGTTACGCGGACGGCTACTTCCGGTGCCTGGGCAACCGGGCTGCGGTATATCATGAGGGAACGGGCGTCTGCGTTCCGGTGGTGGGCAGAGTCTGCATGGATCAGATGATGATCGACGTGACGCAGGCACAGCGGATCGGGCCGGTGCGTGTGGGCGATACCGTGGTGCTTTTTGGAGGAAATTGTGATAAAATGCCGTGTGCGGACGAAATTGCGTCGCTTGCGGGGACCATCCATTACGAAGTGGTCTGCGCGGTCGGCAGGCGCGTGCCGCGCGTATTCCTGAAAGGCGGCCGGCCGGCGGAAACCGTAAATCGGCTGCTATAAAAATTTTTAAAATATGCCGCTTCGCGGTGTATTTACTTCCGAAAAATGGATACAATGTGAATGGAGGGTTTTTTATGGCGGCGGCAAAGAAAGTCGAGCTGATACTCCCGGAGAATTTACTGGAAACGGTGGATTCTATCGCAAAAAAAGAAAATATAACCAGAAGCGAATGTATCGAAAGCGCAATGCGGTTTTACATCGAAGAGAGAGAAAAACGCGAACTGCGGGAGCAGCTGATTCGGGGATATCAGGAGATGGCGGAAATCAACATCACGGTTTCAGAAGACTTTTTTTCTGCGGAACAGGAGCTCTGGTTTACAAATTAATTGATTTTAACTTGAAACGGAGTTGATTTTGTGCTTTCAGTAAAGCGTGGCGATATTTATTACGCCGACCTGAGTCCTGTCGTCGGTTCGGAACAGGGCGGAATCCGGCCGGTGCTCGTCCTGCAAAACGATATTGGAAATAAATACAGCCCCACGGTGATCGTGGCGGCGATTACATCGCAGATCAATAAATCGAAATTGCCGACCCATCTTGCGATCAATGCCGATAAATTCGGCATCGCGAAAGATTCCGTGATTCTTCTGGAACAGCTTCGCACCATTGATAAGAAGCGTCTGCGCGAAAAGGTCTGCCACATAGATGCGGAGAATATGAAGAAAATCGATTATGCCCTGAAAATCAGCCTCGGACTCATAGATCTGGGTACATAACAAGTATCCCCCCGATATCGGTCAGAGGTCCGTCATAAACAGAAAGAATTTGGAATCCGTATTGCACAGACAGCGCCTGCAGCTGTCTGTTTGCGTTTCCATAAAGCAGGAGGCCGCAGTCTCTGTCATAGCCGCAGCAGCCGCCGATCAGGCCGTGGTCGTATCCGTCCAGAACGATTTCCGCCGTTGCGGTAAAATACGCCGCCGACAGTTGCGGGAGACGCAGCGCGGTGATGGCCGAAACGATGCCGCGGTCCGAAGAAAGTACGAATGTTTTACCGTCTGCATATGGAATCGGGACGGAAGAACAGCCGGCGTATCCCTGCCGGACGTGATGAAACCGAAGGCCGTTGCGCAAAAGAATTTTTTTGACGCGCGGATCCGTATACTTTGTATTATGAAAACAAACGTGACCCGCCTGCAGCAGATTGTAGGGGATGTTTCCCGGATACGCGCTGCGGAGCGGCGTTTCGCCGGGAATCAGCCGGATTCCGGCCGCGGAAAATATGCGTTCCTCCCCGGCGCCGGGCGCGCAGACGAGCGTTTTGTCGTCGATTTTCGTAAATTGCATGTCGGCATGGCACTGCTCGGGCAGCGGCAGCGCGGGATGCGGCCGTACGCCGAGAACGCGGCCGCGCGCATTTAAAAAGTCTTTTGTCCCTTGGCTGATGGTCTCGTTTACGACGTATGTTTTCATGACACGGCCATTTTAATTTATTTTTTTTCGATTTGCAAGCCAAGTGTAATAAATTTAAATGTTTTGGGTAATTCTAATAGCGGCGGTGTCTGCAAAAATTTGCGGATTTTTGTAAACTCTGCTATATTCGGCAAATATTGCAGAAAGGAGCTGATTATCCATGGCAAGAAACGGTTTGGATAGAATCGCATTGATTTTAGTAATCATCGGCGCGATTGTCTGGCTTTCTGTCGGGTTGTTCCAATTTGACTTTGTAGCCGCCCTGTTCGGCGGCGCTTCTTCTACTGTCAGCAGGATTATATATTCTGTAGTAGGAGTCGCAGGAA
>CABQCN010000020.1 GCA_902462635.1 uncultured Oscillospiraceae bacterium | reverse complement strand
GGCGAGCTGCGCTTCCAGTTCCCGGATCCGTTCCGGCTCTGATTGCATGAAATCATGCTCCCGCATGCCGGTTCCCTCCGTTCTGTTCCCCTTCCGGATAAAAGAAACCCGCCGTCATGGCAAGGTAATTCTCTCCGCTGTAATTTTTATACCGCTGCCGCACTTCCGTTTTAAAGGTTTCCGCATCCGCGCAAGCCGCGGCGATGGTTTTCAACGTTTCGAGATAACCGATCTTTGTTTCGGCATCCTTCAGATCCTCCGGCGTATAATGGGAAGTCAGGATCAGCGTATATCCTTTGGCAAGGTATCCGTTTAGCTGGGCAATCATCGCATCGGCATGTGCTGCGCCGGCTACGATCGAATGACAGTCGTGGCCGAGCATATGGGTATATACCGCGTTCAATTCCGGAATTTCAATATCAAATGCATCCGGCGTCTGGGTAATCATAAATTCGATTCCGCCGATCTCGGTGCGTCCCGCGCCGATGGAATCCGTAACCGTGTGGATTTTGGAATCAAAAATCCCGCCGAACACACCGGTAAAATTGTCGATCAGCGCCTTGCCGCCGCCGGCGTGCCCGTATTCGTCCGCATTTTTCGTGGCGTATTTCCGCACATCCGGCAGAAAGGTACCGCCCGCCATGTGATAGGCCAGAAGCATTCCCGCCGGGTTATAATGATTTCCGGAAAGGTAGGCTTCCAATTCTTTGTTGTTGTCAAAGAAGCAAGGAGACTCGATCAGGACGGCCTGCCTGTTTTTCTCCACAAGAAATACTTCGTCGTCTATAAAATCATGGGTCTTATAAGCATGCAGCTTTATTTCCCTAAAGTCATAGACGTTCATTTCTCCCTTTGCCAGCCGGATGGTTTCAAACGTATGTTTGTTCATTTTTCGTTCCTCCTGATATTTTTTATGGGATTGACTTTCCCGATCCCCGGCTATACAATAACGCCAATAGGATCTTATGTAAAGTAAGCACTTTTAAGTGCTGTAGTTACTATTTAGATACTATTGGACGATTTTCGGGAGAAAAAGTTTGAGAGGTGCGGTTATGGAACAAAACGGATTGCCGGCATGCCCGGTGGAAACAACATTATATTTGATCGGGGACAAATGGAAGGTTCTGATTCTGCGCGACTTGCTGCCCGGTACAAAACGGTTCGGAGAATTGAAAAAGTCTATCGGCAGCGTCAGCCAGAAGGTGCTTACCGCCCAGCTGCGGGATATGGAAGAAAAAGGCCTCGTTTCCCGGAAAGTTTACGCGGAGGTCCCTCCGCGGGTCGAATACACGCTGACCGAGACAGGATACAGCCTGAAATCCGTTTTGGACGCCATGGCCGGATGGGGGATGGCATATAAAGCAAAAACAGAAAAATAAGACGCGGAAAGCGGCGTCCGGCTCAGATTCCCTTGCTTGCCTTAATAATAAGGAAATTCGGTTTTATCCGTTCCTTAGCTATCTCCGGCAATTTCTTTACCGCCCATTCCTCGGGCAGGGGTTCCGCCACCGTATCGATCACAAAGCCCGCTTTCGCCAGCGTTGTAATAATGTCCCCAAAAGTACGGTGATATTTGATGACGCCATCCACATACCAAGTTATTACTCTCTTTCCCGGCTGGTTATAATTTGAAAAAGTATAGGAAACGCGATTTCCGTTCTCATCCCGGTTGAAGTGCCCCTTACCGTCCATCGTTGCGGTAATGATGGGATGTTCCTGCGAAAACAAAAGACAGCCGCCATCCTGCAAATGAGAAAACAGCTCTTTCGCGAATCCGGTAAAATCTTCTATATAATGAAAGGCAAGGGAGCTGTAAATGAAATCAAATTTCTGACGCAGCAGTTTCAGGTCCGTCATACTCATATTGCGGTATTCGATTCTTTCATTGGCGGACTCCGCATTCGCAATTGCAAGCATCCTATCGTTTCCGCGGCGCTCTTTCCCTTTTATTTATCATCCGCCGAACAGCGCTTTGAAGCGGTCCCAGAAGGTTTTCTCCTTCGGGGCGGCAGGCTGCGGTTTCTGCACGTCCGGTTCGACGCCTCCGCATTTCAGTACGAATTGCACGCTTTCAATCCGCTCGTTTTCTGCGGAGAGAAAAGAAACCGCCCTGAAATCCGGACTGCCGGATTGGCTGATCCATTTATCGATTTCCGTACGCAGGCGCTCCGGCATATCCGAAGTTTCCGTATCGAGAGCGCCCAGTCCTTCCAGAAAAGCGGAGAACCCGCCTTCCAGTTCCGCCGCTCCGCTGCGAAGCTGCGAAATACCGGAATCGAGCGTCCCATATTTCACGGCGATTTCCGCCACACCCGCCGCGTAAGAAAGCAGACCGGCGTGAAACGCCGCATACTGCTCATTTAATTGTACAAGTCCGGCCGCTGCTTGTTGCAGCTGCGCCGCACCGTCCAGACCGGAAAGCGCGGAAAGCATTTCTTCTGAAATTTTACCGGCCGCACCGGAAAGCGCGTCTCCGGCGGAAGACAGCGCATCGAGTCCGGGCGCAATCGCATCGAAGGCGCTTTTTACCTGAAAATACGTTTCTCTTACAAGCTGCGCCGCCTGATAGGAAGCCGCGAGCGCCGCAATCGTTTCTGCGTGTTCCGGAGCCGCGGACGCGGCAAGCGCTTCGATCTGCTCCGAAGAAAGATCGCCCGCCGGCAGTTCCCGGATTGCCGCGTCCAGCGCGGCATACGCCGGGACAAACGCGTCTTTCAATTCCCGCAGACCATCGGAAATTTCCGCCAGGCCGCCTGCAAGCGCAGAGAAGCTATCGGGCAGGCGCGCCAGATTTTCGAGCTGTTCCGGATCCGGAAACGCGCTTGCGCCGGCCGCCGCGGCAATATAGGAAAGCGCTTGCGCGATCTGTGCGGAGCCTTCCGATAATTGCGCGGAACCGCCGCCGAGCGCAGAAAGGCCGCTGTTGATTTGTCCCGAGCCCGTTTCCAGTCCATCCGCGCCCTGCGCGAGCCGGGCGGCGCCGTCATACAGCTGCGAAGCGCCATCGTTCAAGGCGGAGATGGCATCTGCAAGCGATTGAAATTCTGCGGTCATTTGATTTGTATCCGGTAGATTCAAGTGCAGGGACAGCGGCACCGCCGAAATTTCGATTCCCGGCATGGAAAAATCCGACGCCGCCACCCGTGTGCGCAGCGTACCGCCCTGCCCCGGGAGCACCAGGAACGTAACAAGCCGATTCGAGCCCGCCGCGGCAATGGTTGCCCCCGGCGCGGCGATATCGCTGCAGTTCTCCGGATCCAGCGTGAGCGAAACCTGTATCATGTAATTGTTGTAAAATACGGGATCGGCCTCCGGATTCGCCGTGACCTCCACGCAGATTTCCAGCGTGCCGGATTTACCCGCCGCATTTTGCGGCGGCGTTACGGCGCCATCCAAATAATACGTGATCCGGAAATTCCAGGGAAGTTCTTTCGAGGCCAAGTCTCCGCGGTAATAAAAATTCTTTTTCTCCGTGTAAAATTCCACGCGTCCGTCTTTCCAGGGCAGCGCGCCGGGATCCGTCAGGTTGGCGACCGCCGTATAATCCCCGACATCGCGGACCCATCCCGGCTGCGGCAATGTAAAATGGTTGACGGCGTAAAGCGCTTCCACTTCTCCGGAAGCGGAAAGCACACCGTAAATCACTTCGTTTTTCGTAAAAGCAGCTTCCGCTTCCCCACCGACGGCGCTGCCGCGTCCCGTTTCCGCCGGTTCCGACGCCGGGACGCTTGCAGCAGAAAGCAGCATTACGGCAACAGCCACCAAAAGGACTCCCGGTATTTTGATGCGTTTCATAAAAATCCTCCTCCTAATTTCCGGGTTGTTTTCCCGATTGCCGTATCAAACAGCGACAGCAGCGCGGGCAGGAAGCAAACCACCATTAGCACGGAAATCAGCGTTCCTCTGCCGAGCAGCAAACCGATATCGCAGACGCTCGGGTTCGACGATGTCAGATACAACGTAAATCCGGCGGCGGAAAGCGTTGCCGCGGACACCAGTACAGATTTGAACGATTCCCCCAGAGCCGCCCGAATCGCTTCTTTTTTGCGCAGGATTCTCCTGTTTTTCAGATAGCGGTCCGTAAGCAGAATCGCGTAATCGACCGTAGCGCCGAGCTGTACGGTATTCAATACCAGATAACCGATAAAACTAATGGAAGTGCCGGTGAAATACGGAATCGCGAGGTTGATCCAGATCCCCGCTTCAATCGTAAGCAGCAAAACAAACGGCAGTACCGCCGATTGAAAGGAAATCAGCAGCACCAGAAAGATCGCAAGGACAGCGATCAGATTGACGCGCCTGTTATCCTGGCGTACGGTTTCCCTCATATCATACAAATTTGCGCTCTGCCCCGCAGAATAGAACGATTCGCCGTAATATCCGCCGGCCGCCGCGTGGATTTCCTCCACCGCCCGAAACGCCGTTTCCCCCTCCTGCGGCGTATCGGTATAAACCAGGATGCGTGCATACCGCTCCCCGTAGAATTGGCCTGCAATTTCGTTTCCCAGATATTCGGGAGGAATTTCCGCCCCCGCCGCATTGGCATACGACAGTACGCCCGTTACCGCGTCCAGGCGCGCAAGATCCCGGCACAGCGCCTCTTCTTTGGCGATTTCTCCCTTCGGAACCAGCAATACCATCACATTCGAAGTTCCGAACTCCTGCTCGATCTCCGCGCGGCTCCGTCCGTTTTGGCTTGTCGGATCCGGATCTCCGTTTCCGTAAATAAAATCCGTTTTCCCCTGTCCCAAAAAAGATGGTACCATTAAGACCGCGACGAGAAGAAGCACGGGAACCGCCAGTTTCGTTAAAATTTTACCGGCGCCGCGAAAATCAGGCATCAGTCTGCGATGATGCGTTTTATCGATCAGCCGATACAGGCAAAGCGTAAGCGCGGGGAGAAAAATCATTACGGACAGAAAACTGAATACGATTCCTTTCGCCAGACAGATTCCCAGGTCCGGCCCGACGCGGAAATCCATAAAGATCAGCGCGATAAATCCGAACAGCGTCGTTGCTGCGCTGGACGCCACGCTGCGGAGCGAGCCTTTCACGGCCCGGCGCATCGCTTCTGCGGCGTCGTCACACTTTTTGCGGTTATCCGCAAAGCTGTGCAGCAGGAAAATGGCGTAATCCAGCGACACGGCTAATTGCAAAATCGGACTGATTGCGTTCGTCAGAAAGGAAATTTCTCCGAACAGGACATTCGTGCCCATATTCATCAACACGGAAACGCCGATTGCGGCCAGGAAAAGAAGCGGTTCGACCCAGGAACCGGAAGATAAAATCAATAAAGCCAGAATGATCGGCAGCAGAATGGCAACCGCGCCGAGTACCTCCGTATTCGTCGATTTGCGGATAAAGTCGAGATCGACGGCGTCTCCGGCCAATGCGTTTTCTTCCCCAATCAGCGATCGGATCGCATCGCATGCCTCGCTTTCCATACCGCGGGCTACGCTGACGGAGTAAAGCGCGTTTCCGTTTTTGTAAAATTCCTCTACGGTTCCGCGATCCTGCAGTTCCAGCGGGATTCTGAGATCCGCCGTGTCGTCCAGCCACAGGACCTGCTGTACGCCGTCTATTCCGCTGAGTCTTTGTTTATATTCCACCGCTTCCATCAGCGATACGTTTTTCACCATCACGCTGACATTCGGAATCGGCTGCGTAAATTCTTCCTCCATGATTTCGAGCGCTTTCGTAGACCGGGCGGACGCAGGCAGATAATCGGCCATATTGTAATTGATATTGACAAGCAGCCAGAAAACGGCGCAGAGCGCTGCCGCTGCCAAAAATATAAAAACGACCGCTTTTCTGTGTTTTACGACAAAATCTGCGAAATTTTCCATAAAATCCCCTTTTTCGCAACGTACTGTTGCAATTTGTTCTTAATTGCATCATAATAAACACAGCGTTGGATTTCAACCATCAGATCTGCCGGAATTGTATTTAATCCGACAAACCGCATGAAAATGTAGCGCTTTTTAAAATTTTTTACAGTGGGAGGACACGCCATGAAAGAGCAGAAAACCGACCGGCGCGTTAAGTATACAAAAATGATGCTGAAAAACGCGCTTGTGCAGCTGATGCGCGCGCAGCATATTTCAAAAATTTCAATCAAGGAATTATGTGAAATCGCCGATATCAACCGCAGTACCTTTTACGCGCATTATGCGGACCAGTACGACCTGCTCCGCCAGATCGAACAAGAAGTCCTGCGGAATTTCGAATCTTACCTGGAGGAACATTCTCTCGACGATACGCATCCGGTATCGGAGCAGATGCTTACGAAGATTCTGGATTATGCAAAAGAAAACGCGGAACTTTTTAAAGTGCTGCTCAGCGACCACTCCGACACCTCGTTCCAGATGGAACTCATGGGCATGTCGCAGGTGGCGTCTTTCCCCTACAGCGAGGAACTGGATGCCAGAACAAAAGAGTATCTGGTGCTTTCTTATATCACCGGCTGCGTCAGCGCCGTGCAGAAGTGGCTCCAGGACGGCATGATCGAATCCACACAGTATATGTCGAAGCTGATCCTGCAGATTCTGTATCACGGAATCATGAGTTTTCAAAAATGATAAGAAAAGATTGCGCCCATTCTTCAACAGAATTCTCCGTAATCGCCTTTTAATGAAGTAATAGCAGACAAGCTAAGAACAGTATTTGCGGCGTGGTATTCTAACGAGCATACGGAGGAAAGCGATCCGAACACAATCATTCTGCGTGTCAGACTGACCGATGCCGTTCTTACTTCTAAACTGCAGTCTATTCGGCGCATTTGGCAGATAGTAATTGCTGAATATCGTCAAAATGCGCTTTGCCTAGAACCCGGTAGTGTATCCAGCCGCCATCCCCGCAGGGATACCTATGATCTATACATTCCTGCGTATCCCTTTGCACCTTAGCGTATATCGCTTGAAATTGTTCACAGGATAACCGCATCATCACGGTAAAAGCATTCTCCTCCGCAAAAATATTACAGATCAGTTTTTGCTTCTTTTTATGCGCAATTCCCCAGCCATAATGATTCCCATAGGGAAAAACTACTTTCCATACGGTACCATGCGTTTCATACAGCCAGTTATTCAGCAGCGTGAATAATTCTGCGGTTCTGCCGCAATAGGCCGCCATGTCTTCAACGGTTGGAACAACCTGCTTATTAAGCATTCTCGCATACATCTTAGCCGCAAACCTCCTCATCCCTGATTTCGGATCCGCCAATACCACCTCTGCCAAGGGGCATCAGACCTTCTTTATTTCATCAATCCCGTACCGCTGCTCCAGGCTTGGCCGATTTTCCCCCCGATCTTATAATAGCCATTCCGGAACTGGTCGAACACAAAAGCATTCAGTTTCATCGGATCGACCTTTCCCCGATCATCGAGAACGCTTTCTTCCGCCAAAACATTTACGATTTCTCCCAATACCCGAAATCCGGCCGTATCCTGCTGGAGTTCCGCGACCCTGCATTCCAGCGTCAGCGGAAATTCTTCGATGACCGGCGCATTGACCCTTGCGCTTTTGACAGCATGAAGGCCGCTTTTTTCAAATTTATCCGTCATTTTATTCCCGGATGCAATGCCGAAAAAATCTGCGGCTTCAATATGATCCGCATCCGCAATGCTGATCGTAAAAGCCATTGTCTCTTTTATGTTTTGAGCGGTTTTGTGCGTTTCGGAAATATTCAGCGCCACCATGTTCTCGGCGCAAATACCGCCCCATGCCATATTCATCACATCTACTTTCCCGTCTGCGCCGTAAGTGGCGATCATCAGCACAGGCATCGGAAACAAAAACGGATGGACCCCAAGATCTTTTTTCATGATAATTCCTCCTTTTGACTGTCACGATAGGTTTTATAATAATGAGATTTTCCGTAAAAAACAAGTCCTGGAAAAACATTTTATTTTCTTTTATATAAAACGACGGAGGCGTCTTGATTTATTGAACATTGTTCAGTATAATAAATTGAACATTGTTCAAGGAGGTCCCTATGAAAAATAAAACGAATGTGAAAGAACGGATCCTCGAAACAGCAACCGAATTCATTGAGCAGTATGACGGCGATACGAAAAGGATTACCGCGCGGATGATTGCTGAAAAAGCAGAGGTCGGATTAGGACTGATCAATTATCACTTTGGAAGTAAAGAGAATCTGATCACGCTATGTGTACAACGCATCATCGGAAAGGCGGTCGCAGGCTTTAAAATGGAGCGGCAGTTTGAATCAGACAAAGAACGCTTGATAGCTTGGGCGGTTTACGTCTTTGATTTCCTGTTTGAACACCCTGCCATCTCTAAAATATCAATCCTGGGTGATTTTCAGAGCTATTCCCCAAATTCCAACTCCGTCAATACACAAAAAGGCTTTATGCTTGCGCTCCGGCAGGATGTTGCCGGTGAAGATAAAGCGATTTTTTCGTTTATACTGACTGCCGCTATGCAGGTGGCCTTCTTAGGCAGTAAAGCGGTTAAAGAACATTTAGGCTATGACTTTACGAAGCCGGCGGACAGATCGGCTTATATCGAAAAATCAGTTACTATATTGTTTGATGGGAGCAGAAAGGAGGAAACGCTATGAATCGAAAAATCGGAATGATAAGTGCCGTTATAAATATCGCTGCGGTGTTTGCATTTGCAATCTCTATGCTTTTGGGGAACGGCTTGGGATCCTATTTCAGTTCCATGCTGATTGCGTTTAGTTTTGTGCCGATGATTTGCGCTTATGCTTATTTTTCAAAAGACGAGAAAAAGCTGGCAGGGATGACGGCGGCTGGTTTTGCGGTTATGTATGCTACGCTCATCTCTTTGGTATACTTTACGCAGGTGACAACGGTTCAGGCCGGCAGCTTGTCGGAGTCCGCGGCCTCTCTCCTTGATTTCCGGCAATTCGGCTTGTTTTTCAACTACGATATGTTAGGATATGCTTTCATGTCGTTGGCCGCACTGTTTGCAGGACTGACATTGGATGGAACGTCAATCGCCTGCAAGTGGCTAAAAGGCCTCCTAATAGCACACGGAATCTTCTTTGTGAGTTGTTTCATTCTGCCAATGCTTGGCCTGTTTACCGCCGATCTGGCAGGAGCGGACCGGATCGGCGTCGCGGTATTAGAATTTTGGTGCGCGTATTTTATCCCTGTCGGAATATTGTCTTTTCTGCACTTCTCCAAACTGAAAAGTTGAAGAAAGCGAACGGCCGGCTGTAGAATGCTACGGAAAGTAGCAGAAAAACCGCAAATGCAACGCGTATTTTCTTGTGATGCAAAGCATCGTTTTCTATAATCGTTTTATCCAATTGAAGGAGGTCCGCAAGATGACATTCGCAGAAAAATTAAAATGCATCCGCAAACAGGCAGGCTTATCGCAGGAACAGCTTGCCGAAAAAATCAAGGTGTCCAGACAGGCAATCACCAAATGGGAAACCGACGCCGGGATTCCTGACATAGAAAATCTCATGGCGGTTTCGGAGCTGTTCGGCATTTCCATTGACGATCTTCTATCCAATGAAAAGGCTGCAAAAAAGCAGACGGATTTTCTGTTTGAAAGCATAACCGCGTATGATATCGGCGAGCCAAAGCGGTATGATATGAAACTAGGCGGAGCTAAGGCTTTGATTCTGTCCGGTTACGACGGAGAGAAAGTCCGCGTCCGTCTGGCATCCAATACGCTGCAGACGCTTTTGCAGGATTTCAAAGTCAAAATAGAAGACAACAAAAAACGTATCGATATAGACGTAAACCGCAGAAACGGAGTAACCGAAGCGGCCGCAAAAGAAGCCGTCGCCATGATCGTTGAAATACCGAGTCCTTATATCGGCAAAATTGAAATTGCCGCCAATACGGAAAGCATCGAAGTGCATTCCCTGGAATGCGAGAACCTGGAACTTGATGTGAAAACCAGTCGCGTACTGCTCGACAATATGATCGGTACGGTAGAAATAAATTGTAATCTCGATATGGAGATTGTCTGTCAGACGCTTTGCGGCGCAGTGGAAATCAATCAGATCTCAGCGACATCAAAGATCCGTATCCCGGGAGAAACGGTTTTCACCGCAATCGTCAAAGGAATCGGAACCAGTATCACCTATCAGAAAGCCGGAAAGCAGGCAGAGGACTTTTCCGTTCCGGATGCAGAAAATGTGATTGAACTTAACGGACTTAAAAGCGAACTGATTATTTGTACCTCGGAATGAGAATCGGATGGAGGCGCAAAGGAACCCCGCCTATTTCTTCTTCCTGACAAGGATCACTGTCACGATCCCGAGAT
>CABQCN010000019.1 GCA_902462635.1 uncultured Oscillospiraceae bacterium | reverse complement strand
CCGCTTCGAAAGAATCGCGGATCGCATCCGTAAGAGACGCTTTTAAAGCCTCGTCATAATCCAGACTGACCATCCAAGAAGGGATATTGATACCGATTTCACAGATCGGGAATTCATACAATACCGTCTGCATGATGTCATTGATGTCTTCCTGCGACATAGAACTGCAATTAACGGGAAGGACCGGAACGCCGTATTTTTCGCGCAGCATTTCTTTGATCGCCAGCGTATCCTCCTGCGCCGGATCGATACAATTCAGTAAAATAGCGAACGGTTTGCCGGTATTTTTCATTTCCGTAATAACACGATCTTCCGCTTCTTCATACTCGCTGCGCGCAATATCCGTAATACTTCCGTCCGTGGTAATCACAAGGCCGATGGTCGAATGTTCCGTTATCACTTTTTTTGTTCCGATTTCTGCGGCTTCGCCAAAAGGAATCTTTTCTTCAAACCAAGGCGTATCTACCATTCTAGGGACATCGTTTTCCAAATGGCCAAGCGCTCCTTCGACAAGATAGCCCACGCAATCCACAAGACGTACTTTTAGTTTTATATTCCCGTCGATCGTGATGTTTGCCGCTTCATTCGGAATAAACTTCGGTTCCGTCGTCATGATCGTTTTACCGGAAGCGCTTTGCGGAAGCTCGTCGATCGCTCTGTCGCGTTCGAAGGTATCCGCAATATTGGGAATTACCAATAAGTCCATAAAACGCTTAATAAAAGTAGACTTGCCCGTGCGGACGGGGCCTACCACACCAATATAAATATCTCCGTTTGTTCTCTCCGCTATTTGCTGGTAAATATCAAATCTATCCACCGAAATACCTCCCTTTATAAATAGTAACCCTGTACTCGCTGCGGTTTACAAAATAAGTATATGAGTGGCATGGAGAATTAATACTTAAAATTTTTTTCCTGAAACAAAGACGATCAGGAAAAAACTTGTAAAGGGGGAACAGGAAGAAATCGCTGCTTTAATTTTCATTGAATATACAATATTTCTTTATTGACATGGAATATAATAGAATGTATACTTCAAAGGTATAGTGTGTTATCACTCTTATTGGGAGGAATCAGATTTATGATACGCAGAAAGCGATTGCCTGCAATATTGATGGCGGGGGTTCTTGCTTCGATTTTATTGTTTGCGGGCTGTAAAAGTAAAGAAAAAGGAATATCGACCTGGACTGCAAACGGGGGAGATCCGTCTTTCAAGAAACAGGAAGAGGTTTCCGCGGACAAGCTGATGCAATTCGGCGTATACCCGCAGAAGAAAGCGGAAAGCAAGATTCAAAGCGATATAAAAAGCAAAGTTACGATCGATGAAGAAACCGGATTGTGGAACGAATGTGATGACGAAACGATGTATGCAAAATATGACTTGGAAACAGGATATTTCATATATGCGGCAAAAGTCGACGGCGTAAGACAGGCGGAACAGTATTATATGGAATGCGGCAGCGATCTGTACTTGGTAGAACCGCTGCAATGGATCGTCCTCGAGACGATCGGTTCCGACAGCATTATTATTTCCAATAAGGTGATAGACGGCGGCAGAAAATATAACGATCTCTATGGGGAATGCAATTGGGCAAATTCTTCTATGCGCAGCTGGCTCAACGGAACGAATGATTACAATGTCAATACGGGCGAAGCCTATAAGACACAACTGAATTTCCTCAACAGGGCTTTTACGAACGACGAAATCGGTAAAATCAAATCGGTGAATCTCACTACGGCGGATAACGAAACATACGGTACGGAAGGCGGCGGAACGACGTCGGATAAGGTATATTTACTTTCTGCCGCGGAATTTGAGAAATATTTTAAAACAGAAGGCAGCGAATTCAATGCCACCGCATATGCGACGGATTATGCCAAAGCGCGCGGCCTATCCACAGGAAAGAATTCGGACGCCAACTGGTGGCTCAGAGATCCGGGCGCCAAAACATATATGCTGGGCGTAAACCGCGCCGGAGCGGTGACGGAAGGCGGCTTCTCCGTACATGATACGGCGGAAGGCGTGCGGCCGGTGCTTCGGGTCCCCTCTTCTTCCCTTCAGAAAGTGGAAGTGTCTGCGAATCAATAAAAAATCAGTAGTATTTTTTGAAAAAGCTATTGACAATGCTTGTTTCGTGTTGTATTATATCCAAGCGCTTTGCGAAAGCAAAGCCTTGTATGTGATCTATTAGCTCAGTTGGTAGAGCACCTGGCTTTTAATCAGGGTGTCCGGAGTTCGAGCCTCCGATAGATCACCACGACGATCCGGATCTGTGATTTACAGGTTCGGATTTTTGTTTTATCTCAAACAAGGAACGGAAGGAATTTTGAAAATGAGCGAAAATCAAAGGATGCAGGAAAAGAAAAAAATAACGGAGCCGGCGATCCTGTCCGGATTTCTGGAACTTCTTCCCAGGGAACAAATGATCATGACGCATATGACGGATCTTATCAAAAGTACATTTGAAAGTTACGGCTTTATTCCGCTCGATACGCCGGTTTTGGAAAAAGCAGAAGTCTTGCTTGCCAAAAGCGGCGGCGACACGGCAAAGCAGGTATACCGCTTCCATAAAGGGGAAAACGATATTGCAATGCGTTTCGATCTTACGGTACCCCTGGCAAGATATGTCGCGCAGCATTACGGCGAGCTTACGTTTCCGTTCCGCAGGTATCATATCGGAAAAGTTTACCGCGGTGAAAAACCGCAGAAGGGCAGATTCCGGGAATTTTACCAGTGCGATATCGATATCATCGGAAACGGGTCATTGGGGATCGTAAATGATGCGGAAATCGTGAGCGTAATCTTTTCCACATTCAAAGCGCTGGATATCGGCGAATTTAAAATCATGATCAACAACCGGAAACTGCTCAACGGCTATTTTGAATATTTACAGATTAGCAACACGGTAGAAGCGCTTCGAATCGTAGACAAGATTGATAAAATCGGCCGGGAAAACGTAAAAAAAGAATTGATAAGCGAGATCGGCGTCGGGGAAGAGACTGCGGATGAACTGCTCGCGTTTATAAATATTTCCGGCAGTACGGCAGAGATTCTTTCTCAACTCAGCGCAAAGGCCATCCCAAATGAAACCTTTGCGCAGGGCCTCAAGGAATTGGAAGCGGTTTGTACGAATATAAAAGCGTTCGGTGTAGAAGAAAAATATTTTACGATCAATATAAAAATCGCGCGCGGACTCGATTATTACACCGGAACGGTTTATGAAACGTTTTTGGTAGATCATCCGCAGCTCGGCAGCATCTGTTCCGGCGGAAGATATGACGAGCTCGCGTCGAACTATACGAAGCAGAGTCTGCCGGGAGTAGGAATTTCCATTGGCTTGTCGCGGGTGTTTTATCAGCTGAACGAAATCGGAGCCATTTCCGATCGGGGGAACTGCACGCCGACAGAAATTCTGTTCATTCCAATGGAAGATACCGTTTCCTACGCGCTGGAAAAAGCAACCGAATTCAGAACTGCCGGATATGCGGTCGAAGTTTATCTAAACGATGGGAAATTGTCGAAAAAACTGACCTATGCCAACAAACTGGGGATTCCATATGTAATCGTCATCGGCAGCGAGGAAAGAGAAAAAGAAACATTTAAAATGAAATGCATGGCAACGGGAGAGCAAACGGAGATTTCGACGCCCGAAGATGCCGGAAAAATTATTAAAAAATAATTTGACATTAGTAGCAATTGTATGTAGAATTGATATAAATATTATATTAAAGGGGTTTCGTATATGAAAAAAAGAACGTTACTTACAAATATATTTATTGTGGTATTGATGGTTTCCATCGTATTTGTGCTTCTGGCCTTCTTCGAAGTCTTTCCGGAGAAAATCCAGCCGGCGATTCTGTTCACCTCGATGTCGCTCGCATTGATTTCCGTTGCGCTCGTGGATATCGTTTTCCCGCTGATCGATAATGCCGCCCGGTTTAAAGAAGAAAATTCTTATAAAATCAAGACGATTATAAAAGTCGTACTGTTCCTTGTAGCGGTCGTATTCCTGCTGCTTACCGTGCAGAATATCGGATTCTTCAAGACACAATTCGTGGGGATCGCACTGTTCTGCGTCGCCTATCTTGCCCAATTCTTTATCGATCTCGACAAAAATAAAAAGAACCAGATCGAAGAAGACGAGGAGGAAGAAGACGAGGAGGCTCCGGAAGGAATTGAAGAAACCCCCGCGGACGACGAAGAGTTCGACAACAGTTATGAAGACGACGAGAGTGAAGACGAAGACGATAATAAATAACCCGTAATCGATTCCCCGTCCGTATGAAGAGGAACCACGGTTCCTGTTTCCCCGCGCAGATTTCGGTCGGCGGGACATATATATTCAACAAAATTTTCCGAATGTCCTTTCAGAAACCCGTCTTTCCAGGTTTCGAAAAGGACATTTGCCTTTTTGCCGGAGCGTACGGTATCCGTCAGAATCGACTTTTTTATCGACGCTTGTATTTCAGACAGCTGCGCGGCCCGCTGTTTTTTAACAGCGCGCGGGACTTGTCCTTCCATTTCCGCCGCTTCCGTGCCGGTCCGCTGCGAATAAGGGAAAATATGCAGATGTAGGAAACGAACCGTTTCGATAAAACGAACCGTTTCCAGAAAATCTTCCTCTGTTTCGCCGGGAAAGCCCGTGATCACGTCGGCGAATAAGTTACAATCCGGGAAAAGCGATTTTAAGTACAGGATATTCTCCATTGCCGCCGCGCCGTTATATTTTCTGCGCATGGCGGCAAGTATTTTACTGCTTCCGCTTTGCAGAGAAATATGAAAATGGGGGCAGAGCTTTTGGATTTTACAAAGCGCATCGGAGATCTCTTTCCGGATAAAAAACGGATCGAGGGAGCCGAGGCGGATGCGTTCCAGCCCCTCGACGCAGTCCAGCTCGGCAAGCAGCCGCATGAGGTCGAATTGATACGAAGATATTTCGATACCGGTCAGAACGATCTCTTTACAACCGCCGCGTACGAGCGCCCGTACCTCACGCAAAACGGCTTCCCTCGTTTTCGAACGGACAGGGCCGCGTACTTTCGGAATAATACAATACGCACAGCGCGAACTGCAGCCGTCTTCGATTTTGAGATAAGCGCGCGTCCTATGGAAGGCGTCGATCGAAATGTCGCCTAATGTGTCTGTAAAAGGTAAAATACTGACGGAAGGACTGCAGGCCCCGCCGGATACCGCCGCTAAAATACGCTCTGCTATGGATAGTTTATCTTCGTTTCCTGAAATCAATGCGACGCCCTGAATTTTAGCAATCAATTCCGGCTTTCTCTGCGCGAGACAGCCTGTAACGGCGATCAATGCAGCGGGATTTTTGGAAACGGCGCGGCGGATAATACGAAGCGCCTTGCGGTCGCTGTCTGCGGTGACGGTACAAGTATTGATAATATAAATATCGCAGGTTTCTTCGAAATTCCGGATCTCGACACCCTTTGCCGCAAGCGCTTCGGCGATCGCTTCGCTCTCATAAAAATTTACCTTGCAACCCAATGTATAAACCGCAGCGGTATATTGCTTTTTTTCTATGACGATCCATCCAATCCCGTAAAATAATAACGGTAAAATTATAGGCGGTTCCACATTTATTGTCAATTGACAGAAAAAATAAAACCGATTATACTGAAAAAGAAATTTTGTCTTTTTCGGAGGAAATCCATAAAATGAAAAAGCGGCAGGGAAAAACGAATGTTCGCAACGCGGCTTGTGTCATGCTGGTACTGGCCTTGCTTGGTCTTGTCATCTCCATTCAGGTAAAATCCGTTGCGATGGAACAGAAAGACGCCGCCAATGAAAAAAAAGAACAAATTGTTTCCTACCAGAACGAAATTGCGCAGCTCGAGAAAAAACTGGAAGAAAACAAAGCCCAATACGCGCTGCTGTCGGACAAGTACGATGCGGGACTGAAGTACCTCTATGAGAGCAATCTTCCCTATTATGAACTATATATAAAATATGAAGCCGAGATCGAAAAATATAAATTATATGCCGGACTGACTGCCGTAACCGGACCGGGAATCGATATCGGACTCAATGACGGACCCAATCGTAACGATCAAACGGCGGTATTTATCGTACACGATATTTATATCAACGAAATCATCAATGTATTGCGCGCCGCGGGCGCCCAGGCGATCTCTGTAAACGGAGAGCGGATCGTCCCGATGTCCGAAACTTTGTGCGCCGGCCCCAGCATCCGCGTAAACAATACGAAATTATTTACGCCGTATCATATTGAAGCCATCGGCGATCCGCAGGCGTTGCTTACCGCGTTCAAAAGCAGTAAAATTTATGATATCATGGTGAAAGAAGATCTGACGGTGTATCCGGTGATCAAAGAAACGATAAGAATCGAAAAATATAATAAGTCTTATGAAAGCTCTATCGATTTGTTGGAAGAATATAAATAAAAGGCACGGTGCGGAACATGGCGGAACAGCAAAAAGAAAACACGGATAACAGCGCAGTCAGCGTTATCATCAAAAGAAGCGTACATAAAAGAAAAAAGCGGGCGGCAATCATCCGCAATACCGCGATTACCATCGCATGCGTCGTACTGGGGATCGTCATATCGATACAATATAAAAGCCTCAGCGCTGCAGAAAACATCGCCAGCACCGATGCCGATAAAATAACGTCGCTGCAGGCACAGCAGCTCAAGCTGATCCAAGAAAACGAAGGCCTCCTCACCGCGAAAGCAGAACTGGAAGAGAAAGTAAAGCTGCTGGAAAACGCCACAAACGAAGAACAAATCAGAAAATTGGAAGAAGA
Source organism: uncultured Oscillospiraceae bacterium (assembly GCA_902462635.1). Taxonomy (GTDB): domain Bacteria; phylum Bacillota; class Clostridia; order UBA1212; family UBA1255; genus Egerieisoma. The sequence goes on along the minus strand of CABQCN010000019.1, from coordinate 3,733 downwards.
ATTGAATAAAATAAAACTTTTCAGCGGTACGACCAAGGTAACGGGAAGCGGCGTTTCCATCACGATCGTCTTAAACGAACGGATGGCGGATTCCGTACTTCAGCGTCATTTACTGACGATCATCAATGAATTGAAAGCGAGTACCGCCCAGGCCATCTCAATTAACGAGGAACGGATTACCGCAATGTCGGAGATTCGCGTAGTCGGAAGTTATGTCATGATCAACGGCAGGCAGTACAGCGCGAACGAATTTGAAATCAAGGCGATCGGGCAGCCGCAGGACCTGCGCAGCGGCGTGCTGCTGAACGATCTCGGCCCCTTGGCGAATCTGCGGAAAGAAAAAGGATGCACCGCCGAATGCGTGATAAAAGACAACATTGTGATCAATGCATGTAAAACGCAGGATATCGTTACGGAATTGCTCAAGAACGCAGAATAAAGTTTGGATCCAGAATAATTGACGGCACCCGGGCATAGATATTGTTGTACATACAATATTGAAAAGGGGTGCCGATTTTTATGCGTTCGAAATTATATATCATAATGCCGGTATTGCTGCTCATGGCACTGCTTGCCTACCCGATTCTACAGATATTTTACGAAACAGAAGAAAATCCATATACGGTAGAAATCGTGGAAACGAGCACAAAAAGCGACAAATCCATCTGCAGATGGGGCTTATCCCGAGGGAAAAACGGTTCAATCCCTGAGGTCGGGCAGGACGACGTCCGTATCTTGCTGAACGGCGGCGGTCTGTATTTGGGGGATATCAACGAGAACAAAATGTACCTGACATTTGACGAAGGATATGAAAACGGATATACCGAAGCAATTCTGGATACGCTCAAGCAGGAGAACGTCAAGGCGATCTTTTTTATTACAGGCGATTATTTTGATAAAAACGACGCGCTGATCCGCCGCATGCTGGAGGAAGGGCACGAGGTAGGAAACCATACGATGCGCCATTACTCGATGCCGGAACTCAACTATGATAAATGCGAAAATGAAATCCTGGAGCTGGACCGCCTGTTTTATAATAAATTCGGGCAACACATGCGCTTTCTGCGGCCGCCGAAAGGCGAATATAACAAACAGGTGCTCGAAGTTGCAAACAGCCTGAACTATAAATGCATCATGTGGAGTTTTGCTTATAAAGACTGGCTGACGAATGAACAAAAAGGCGCGGATTACGCGTTTCGCTCCGTAACGGAAAATTTCCACAGCGGCGCGGTGCTGCTTCTGCACGCAGTCTCAAAAGACAATTCAGACGCGCTCGCTTCCATTATCCGGGAAGCCAGAAAACAGGGATATGAATTCGGAGACCCGGAGGATTTGGCATGAATATTCCCTCAATGCGCCTTTACGGGAAAACGCGCGTGCAGATTCTATCCCATAAAGGGCTATGCAGCTACAGCGGCGGCGAAATCGAAATATTCAGCGCCGTAGGGATCATCAGCGTCTGCGGCAAGGAACTGGAAATTACGGAAATCAACGACGAATACATCTCAATAAAAGGCAGCATCGACAGGATCGCCTATAAAAACTGACACGGAGAAAACGATACGATGTATAAATTCATGAGCTACATACAAAATTATGTAGAGATTAAAATCACAGGCCAACAGCCGCAAAAATTCATTAATATCTGCCTGCGGCGGCGCCTCGCGGTGTGGAACCTGATACGCGTCTCCGATCAGGAATTCACATTTTGTATGCTGGCAGGCGATTTTAAAAAAAACGTACGCTCGGCGGCAAGAAAATCTCGGGTAAAAGTAAAAATCACAAAAAAAGAAGGCATCCTCTATTCGCTGCGCCGTTACCGCGCCCGTAAAACATTATTGATTGTCTCCGTTTTGCTGATGGCATTATTTTATATGATGAGTTCCATGGTGTGGAATATCCGCATTGAAGGCGGCGACGCCGCCTCGCGGTTGAGAACACAATCGCTGATGGATGAATTCGGCGTAAAACGCGGCAGTTTTCTTTCCAATATCAACACAAAGGCACTCGCAGAGCAGCTTTTATACAGCCAAAAAAATCTATGCTGGGTCGGCGTGCGAAAACAAGGAATGACGCTCAGCGTGGAACTCGAAAAAGGAACATTTTACGAAGAAAAAAAAGCAGAGAATATCCCTGAAACGGATCCCTGCAATATTGCCGTGTCCAAAGACTGTTTATTATATAAAGTTACCGTAGAACAAGGCACGCAGGTGATCGGCACAGGGGACACGGCGCTGGCAGGGCAAACCGTTGTAAGCGGAGAAGGAAAACATGCCAAAGCAAACATTTTGGGATGCGTATGGTACCGGACGGAAGTGGAGGTTACCGCAGAAACGGAACTGCTTCGTCCTACGGGAAATACGCAGACGCTCCGGTCGCTTCTGATATTCGGGCTGAAGATCGACGCGCCTACCTGGGGCTGGCTGCCGTGGAATTGGGGAAAAGAAGAATTTGCGTCGTATGACAGCATTTATCATGAAAAATATGCCGGGAAGAACGGCAATCTTCCGTTTGGAACGGCAAAGCTGACCAAGCGTGAGACAAAGTGGGAGACCATTACGCTTTCGGAAGAGGAAGCAAAGATAAAAGCCAGGACGGAAGCGGAAACCGCCCTGGACGCCGCAATACCGGATGACGGGCGGATTTTACGGACCTCCGCGTCTTTTGTAGAACGCGGCGGCAAGACGTATTATGTCGCCGCGGTCGAGGTTCTGGAACAGGTCGGGATTTGCGTTGCACCGTAAAATCGCATTGACAGATAGATAAAACCATGCTAAACTTTGTCCATTATCGTACAGGCATTCAAAACTTCATATCGTCTATTTTTTCATTCTATATAACGTTTTATTCTAGGAGGAATGTATATGAAAAGTTCTGATTTACGTAATGTTGTTCTGTTGGGACACGGAGGCGTCGGCAAAACTTCCGTCGCAGAGGCCATGCTGTATAATGCAGGCGCGACGGATCGTCTCGGCAGGATTACGGAAGGAAACACCGTACTCGATTATGATCCGGAAGAAATCAGGAGACAAGCATCCGTAAGTCTTTCAATCGCCCCGTTCGACTGGAAAAATTCCACGGTAAACATGATAGATACGCCCGGGTATTTTGACTTTGCGGGCGAAATGCTGGAAGGCGTTTCCGTTGTGGATTCCGCCGTAATCGTCGTAGCCGGTTCGATGTCCGTCGGAACGGAGAAAGCCTGGGACTTTGCAAACAGCAGAAATTTGCCGCGCGTGATATTCGTCAATAAGATGAACGACGATACGGCGGATTTCGATAAAATATATCAGGAACTCAAAAGCGTGCTCGGCAGGCCGTGCGTGGCGTTGCAGCTTCCGATCCGGAAGGAGAATAAACTCGTCGGTATCGTAGACGGAATCACGATGAAAGCGCGGATGTTCGACCGGAACGGAAATCTGAACGATTGCGACATGCCCGAAGAATTGCAAAGCCGCGCCGAGGAAATCAATAATAACCTTTCGGAAATCGTTGCGGAAACAGACGATGCGCTGATGGAGAAATTCTTCGGGGGAGAGAAGTTTACCAAGGAAGAAATCATAAAGGGTCTGAAAATCGCGATCAACAATTGTACCTGCGCGCCGGTGCTGCTGGGTTCCGCCTATGAAAATATCGGCGTCAAGAAACTCATGGATTTTATCGTGGATTATATGCCGTCTCCTCTGGAACGCACGGTTCTGGATTATACGGACGCGGCGGGCGAAGAAAAACA
>CABQCN010000018.1 GCA_902462635.1 uncultured Oscillospiraceae bacterium | reverse complement strand
TTCACTGCCAGACATTGCTTAAAAATTCATCGTAGCATATGCATCAAGATATTCAATAACTTGCTGACGCTGTTCCCGATAAGAAGTTCCATCAAGCTTGACAGAATCTAAAAGATTTTCTCCCAGCACCTGCCTTGGATGATTGTACAAAATAACAAACATTTTTTTATCCTCGTAATGCATACCAATTTGTATGCTTTGTACGCCGTTCGTAAACACCACCGAGGGCATTACATTATGATGCTCGTCATGGGAAAAATGGAATCCATACTTTTCTAAAAAAGCAAAATCTTCAGCAAATCTACGATAATCTGATTGAAACATGTTTCCGTTCCCTTCCCTTCTTTGAATCAATACTGCCACTTCTTGCGCATAAGAACCCGTTAGCGCTCCCCCGAAATCAACAATTCCCCCGTTCTGTTTCATGACATTGCCGCGCGGTCAAATCGGGCGCTATTTTAGCAAGTCTCTCATATCCCCTCCCTCCATTATAATAAGCAGCTTATTATACCTTGTTTGGCAATTTTAGAAAAGCGAATACCGTCATAAATTTTTCCGCCTAATAGAACTCTATGCGCCCGGTGCAAGGCAGAAAATCGCACCGTTTCGGAGAAGTCCCGGTACGATCCGTATACATGACCGGATTGTTCAGGCAGTACGCGTATAGACTCAGGCTGGTCAGTACTTGCGGATCCAGGTAATTTGGTTCATCCGGGCTGATGAATCTGCCGGCTTCCGGATCGTAATATCCTGCATTCAGATAGTACAGTCCCGTTTCGCTGTCGTAGTAATATCCCCTTCGATGCTGATTTCACAGCTGCTGCCCTCAGCGCGGTATCCCATCCCGCTTCGGCGGAACTGCAGGTCGAGCAGACGGCCGTCCGCGGTATACACCGGCGCCGCAAAGCAATACGCGGTTTTGCTGCCGTCTTCTTCCGCCGCAATCACTTTATAGCGGTTCGTATTTCTCCGGTCCACAAACAGCGGCCTGTTTTCTCTAAGTGCTTTGATGCTCTCTATGATTGCATTTCGTATAATTTTTCACCTCCTTTCCCTGTTCTGCGCTTTTTTTATTGGTTTCGAATACTTCAGGATAATATTTTTAAGCGCTTTTAAATCTTCTTTCGTCCACGCGTCCACCTGCTTCTGCTCCGCAACTTGGAAAAATTTTTCCAGTACGGAGGATTCGTCAGAGGACATATACAATCTGGAGGGATATCCCTCCACCAAATACACGCCGCCGGTATGCCGGCCCGGTATCGTGTATATCGGTTCCGTAACGCTGAGCCGTTCGATGTCTCTTTGTATCGTTCTTACCGAAACATTGAGTTCGAAAGCCAAATTCGGAATCGTGTCATGCCTGCGCAAGCAAAGAAGATTCATGATCTGCTTACGTCTGGTTTCGCTTTCTTTCACTGTTTCCACTTCCTTATCCGGTAAAAACTTCGCAAATAAACCGGCGTTTTTGTCAGCCGCAATCCGGGTCGGTATGCAGCGGACGGATCGCGTCGCACAGCATACGGACTTTATCGATTTCCTTGTCGATATGGTAATGACCGCAATACCATACGGTATAATCGATTTTTTCTTCCAGGCGGCCAAGCCACGCTTCAGTGCTGCGGTCAATATCCGGTTGAAAGCTTTTTTTGTTTTTGCCATTCCGCGTCTTGCGCTTCCTTGCGGCGTTTTGCCTCGTAGACAGAAACATCTCCGCCGGCAGGTATTTCAGCGGGCAGGTATGCGTCATTATGCCGTAAATTGCGTTATTTTCTTCCGCAAGGCGCGCTTCGACAGCCGCCTTGACAGAATCGTCCGGCATCTCATCCTCCCAGAACGGATCCCCTTCCGTAAAACATTTTATTTTATCTACGCTGTGCGCGCCGCCCACGGCCAGGTACTTGCGGCCTTCGAAGAGATATTCTTCTCCGTCTATGGCAAACAGGATATTCGGGAAGCGCGGTTCATAATAGACCTTGCCGTCACAGAAATTACGGATTCCGTATGTACCGACGTTCTGCGGGCGGTTTTCCTTATTGCCGTGCAGACAGAACAGCGTAATCGGCAAAGCCGCAATTTCGGCTTTCAATTCGTCATCCCGCGCATCATCATAATAATTGAAGCCCGCATCACCGAGAACAATCAGTACGTCTCTTCTTTTTGTCTGCATATCGCGGCAAAATTCCTTGACACTCGTAAAATTCCGATGCTTGTCCCCGGTTATATAGAACCGGGAAGGCTTTCCGTCATCGTAATAGACAATACGCGGATTCTCTTTTCCCGTGTTCTTTACAATAAAGCAAAACAGTATCGTTGCGATAACACTCATGGCAACAATCGTTATTTCCGATACCAATAAAAGCAGTATTTCCATAATCTCATCTCCTCTGTATCTTTTCAATCCCGCCGTTTTCCATCTCGCCGAGCGCACGGAAAAATCGCTCTGATTTGCTGACGCGCGGTTTGTCCCGAATCGTGCGTGACAGCTCCCCGGCAAATTGTTCCGCCATGTTACGGCCGCCGCGCGGGAACTCCAGTTCCAGTTCATAATCGATACGTCCCAGGTAACTGCTGCGGTCCAGCATCAGAAATAATTTTTTCCGCAAAGGAATCTCGATTCGTTCCGTCACCAGTACGCCCTGCAGGTTGGCAATTTCATTTTTATATGCGATCTGCAGCGGCAAGCGCGCCGCCGGAAATGCTTTTTCTTTGCTGCGGCAGGCCGCGCCGCCTTCTGCGTGCTTTTTGACCGTGCCTTTCAAGGAGGCGCCCGATTGGCGGACGCGCAGCGTCGTTCCCCGTTCCCGGAAGAAAAAGGACGGTGTGTCATAGTAATAATTTAATTGTACGAAGCTGCGCATCACGGTAAAATAATTTGCTTCCGCCCATTGGCGGACCGTTTCGTATTCTTCTTCCGTCAGTATCATTTTATATTCGTACTCATCGTGTTTTCCCATTTCTGATCACCTTTCCCGAAGCATTTCTCGGCAATTCGTCCACAATCTCGATCACCGACGGAATCGCGTGCGGCGGCAGCGTCTGCCGGCAAGCCTGCAAAACTTCGTTTTTATTCCGGAAATCGCCGGTAATTTTCAAACCGATTTTCTGGCCGCTCATCGCATCCGCAATTCCGTACGCCAGCACGTCGCGCGTCCTGCGATCCGTACGAAGCGCGTTTTCAATTTCCTGCGGGTAGATATTCATACCCGCGCGGATGATCATATTGTCCTTGCGGCCTTTGATTTTGAGAAACCCGTTTTCCCGGATAGATGCGAGATCGCCCGTATGGAGCCATCCGTCGCTGTCCAGCGCCTGCGCCGTCAGCTCCGGATCGCGGTAATATCCCATCATCACGCTTTTCCCTTTCACGCAGAGTTCCCCTTCCGTCCCGGCGGGAAGCGTCCTTCCCGCGTCGTCGACGACTTTGAGCTTCACGGACGAAAGCGGCAGTCCGGCATATTCCGGCAGCGCCTCGAAATACGCGGGCGGCAGGTACGCCACGCGCGGCGAAGCCTCCGTCAGGCCGTAAACATGATAGATATACGCATTGTAAAACGTCTTCGCGATCATTTCGGCGCAGACTTTCCCCATGGCTTCTCCGCTCACCGCAACGTGACGGACCAAGGAGAAGCATCCGCCGACCCCGGAGAACCGGCAAAGCATTCGCAGCAGGGACGGTGTGCCACAGAAAACGCTGATCCGTTCTTCCTTTATCCTTTTCAAGATATTCACGGGGTCGAATTTCTCCGATACAAAGAAAATATCGAGACCTTTCACGAGAGACACCAGGAATTCGCCTGTCAGTACGGCGCAGTGATATAGCGGCCTGCAGATGAGAATCCGGTCCGTTTTATCGATTTTAAAATACCCGCCGATATCCAGAAGATTCGTAAATATATTCTCTTCGCTCAGCATGACGCCTTTCGGCTCTCCCGTCGTTCCCGAGGTACATAGAATTACTGCAGGCCGCAGTTCTTCCGCAGCGCCCTGTTCTTCCGGCGCGCAGACCTTCAGGACATGCAGCTCGCCGCCGACATCCGTGATCATCGCATCCGGACGGATTTTACGTAAAATCTTTCTACAGTGCGCATCGCCGTAGCGGAAAGAAAGGGGCACTGCTGTAACGCCGGCTGCAAAACAGCTCAGGATCGCAAGCGCTGCGGCGAGTTCCGACTGGCACAGTACGGCGCAGCAGGGCACTGTTAATTTTTTGCGGAACGTTTCCGCAAAAACCACGGCTTCTTCATAAGTAATCTGCGCGCCGCCCTCCCTGATTTTACCGGAAGGACGAGAAAGCATCTTTTCTTTCAGATATTCCCACAGCATCAGACTCCCTCCTTTTCTAATTTTTGCAAAAAGTCTTCGAGCAGCGTCCGTTCCAAGAGCGTTGCCTGCCGCAGCCTGTCGGCGATCACGGGGATCAGCCTGTCGCTGCGTTTGATCAGGTATCTTGCGAACAGCATATGCAGGAGGCTACTTTCCGAAAGAACCGTTTCAAAGCGGCCGCTGATATCCGGCATATGGCCAAGCGCGGTTTCCACCGTGCGGATCCGCTCCAGCATACAGTTTTTCTGTTCCCACAGCATGCGGAAGATGCGCCGGTCGACCTGCTCATACGGCACGAGACCGTTCATGATCCGCTCCAGATACATGCCGATATAATCCTGTACCAGGATCCCGTATGCATAACCGTCGTCATCAGGCGGATAGTCTTTGAAATCATAGGACAGATATTCGCGGATGTTCTCTTTGATCCGCGCAAGATTCAGCTCCACAACGGCATTCGGATCGGCTTTCAGCGCATTCAGATCGCTGTACAGCCCTTTTGCGAACATCGCGGACATGCCGCGCGCAAAGCAGCTTTGCGGCGTTTGAAAGACACGATAAACCCAATTTTTATCATATGCCGCGATATAATACGTTTTATCCGTATCGTCATATCCGCATAGCAGTCCGTCGTGTGAGAAATGCCGCTCGTGATACCAGCTCTTTCCTTTTACGTAATAATCATCGACCGACGTAAATTCTATATACCAGCCCTGGCGCAGAATTTCTTTGATCAGCGGCTGATATCGTTTTGTCAGGAAGCGCGTGCTGGTCGTTGATTTTATGATTTGCGGGATCGCATCGCACGTACAGTTCCAGAGGCTGACCTCCGGCGAGGTATACCCGCGCAGGAACCGTCTGCCGCAGCGCAGCAGCATACATTCATTCAGGTACCAGTTTCGCAGCGTCGGATTTCCGCCCGCCGCGATTCCGGCATTTGCCTGATGATGATATGTGGTGTAAAACGGCTTACTGACCGGCAGTAAAATATGAGTTTCCATATTAAGCCTCCTGTTTCCCGGAGAGATATCGTTCCGCCAAATCAACGATATCGCCGGCGCTATGCAGCGCGAACGGATCCAGGTCCGACGCGTCCAGTTCGATTCCGAATTCTTCCTCCAGTGCGACCAGCAGCATGACCATTCCCAGACTGTCGATCGCAAGATCTTCTTCCAGGGAAGATTCGCGGCTGATCTGATCGCTGCCGCTGCAGGTTTCCAATATTTTTACGACTCTTTCAAAGGGATCCATTTCTTTTCCTCCAAATATTTTTCTACGATTTTTTTGATGTTTCTAAAATTTTCTTCCGCCGCGCCCGACGACGGGATTACGAAGCCGCCGTTTGCCTGCGCCAAATCCAGATATTCCTGCCGCAGTTTGTATTGCAGCGTCAGATCAATATATTTGTCGCGTTCTTCTTTTCGCTCCCGCACACGTTCTATCGCAAGCGGCACAGGCACGTCCAGAAAAAACGCCAGATCAGGCTTTGGAATCTGCCGCGCCACTTCGTAGATCCATTGATCTTCCGTATATCCTCTGGCATGCAGGTTTGCGATGCAGGAATAAAAGTACCGGTCGCTGAGCACACAGTCCCCCTTTTCCAGCGCAGGTAAAATCACTTTATTGCTGTGCTGGATCCTGTCGCCCGCCGCAATCAGGGAAAGGCAGCGGTAGTCATAGGCCGCATGATCGGGCCGGTCCATATAGGTGCGGAAAATTTCCGATTTCCGCACAAAATCCGTCGGCTGCTTCGTCAGAAGCGGCGCGGTTCCTCTCTGTGCAAGCGATTCCGCCAGCATTGCGATCATCGTGCTTTTGCCGCATCCGTCCAGACCGCAGAATGTAATCAGCAGTCCGGGTTTCTGATGTTCATATAAGCTTACCTGTGTCATCGGAAGTCACCTCCTCCAGCAAAGCCAGCCTGTTGCTGTGGAAAAATCTTTTCAAAATATCTTTTTCCCGGTAACGGTATGTTTTTTTCGCTTCCGGATAAACGACGGCGTCGAGGAAGCCGCACGCGGCAGGAGCGATCCGTTCCAGGAAGGACGCAAGCGCTTTGCTTTTGATTGAAAACAGGACTTTTGTAAAATACAGGGCATAATAGCAGCCCTGTTCCATTTTTAACGAACGGACTCGCTGTTCCAGAACGGCGAAGTCTTTTTCCGTATAACAATGCAGCAGCGTGTATAAATCACAGAATTTATACAAGGTCATATCCCGTTTCATTTGTACCCAGGGATATGCCGCCGCTTCTTTATACAGATGTCCGCATACATGCAGAATAAAGTCGCACGGATCGAGCGTACGGATGCGCAGCTGTCCGATATTGATCCGGCGGGCGCGGGAAATCATCTCCCGCACCGCTTCGCTTTCTTCATTCTGATAGCTGAGCGAAAAATTAAGATCGACTTCCAGATATTGCAGGGAAGGCAGACCCACTTCTTTAAGAAACGGAACCGTCTCTCCGCGCAGATATCTGGAGCTGATGAGTTCCTGGCGGGTGGCGGGGACGAAACGGCCGCCGCGGAGGTATCCCTGCCGGAATCCGGCGCCGTATAAGCAATCCGAAATCGCGGTAATGCTTTTCGGATCCGTTAAAATATCGATATCGTTCGATGTACGGCAGCCCTCCGGATAAACTTTGCACAAATAGGCTCCTTTAAGCAGTGCGTATTTCCCTTCGCAGCTTTTCAAGGTTCGCGTCAGCAGGCGCAGACACCGGAAATACGATTCGTTTTTCTCCAGGCTGCGCAGATACGCATTTTCCAGCGCATTCCGGAATTCCCGGTTCATACTCTGCAGCAGTGCGTTCTGTCTCAGGACGCAATACGCGATTCCATCCATACGATTGTAAAATAACTGTCCCAATACGGCCGGTGTCGCGGCGCCGCGCCGGATCAGCTTCCGCAGTTTTCCGGGCGCCTGATCCCGGTATCTGCACAGTTCCAAAAATAATTCTTTTTCGTTTTGATTCATAATGATTCTCCTTTTTATTTTTACGATCCTGTATGAAACATACTTGTTTTTTGGGCGGGGATCGCCTCTGCCGCTCGTTTCGGCGGTTTGCGGATGGTGCGTGCGGGGCGGCGCGCACTGTACCTCCATACCGCAGAACAGATTATAAAAGTTAACCCGGACAGAATCTGTCCGGGTTAAAATCAGAAAATAAAAAAACCTGAAAACAGATCCCCACCTTTCGGTGCCGATCCATTTATCAGGTTTCTCTTGATTCTTTAACAAGTCTAACTCTCTCGGGCCTTCCGGCCTCGATAAATGTTATGTATTCAATTTATGCTTCCGCGCCGTATTTACGGCGTTACGTCTGCTGTACTTTTCGAACCGTTTCGTCCCTGCAGGCATAAACGCGGATTCCGTTATCTTCGACTTCCACATATAAATAGCTTTTGCATTTCGGACAACTTACATTTATTTTGGAATTCGGAGACGCCTGCATCAGTGACCAACCGCAAATCGGGCAAGTTGCTCTGTACTTCATTGCGCATTAACCTCCTATTTCAGATCTTTGATAATCTTGATTGCCACGCCCTGTATGATGACCGTATCCGTCAGGATATCGCGATACTTTCCGTTCTCCGGATGCAGGCGGATACATTTTCTTTCCGCATCCCGGTAATAAGTCTTCAACGTGGCCTCGTCATCCAAAAGCGCCACCACGATATCCCCATCTTCCGCCGTAGGCTGCTGCCGGATCACGACGAGATCCCCGTCCTCGATTCCGGCTTCCACCATGGAATCTCCGCTTGCCCGCAGGATATAGAAACTCCCCTCCCCGAGCATCTGCCGCGGCAGTTCCAAATAAGTATCGATATTTTCTTCCGCGTATTTCGGGATGCCGCACGATACATTCCCGAGTACCGCTACCATTGCCGAACCGGAACGCACGCGGTGCATCAGATCCGTCATCACACCATCCGTCCCGTTATACGCAAGCATTCCCCCATCGTTCATGGCATGCAAATAGCGGTATACCGTCGTTTTGCCGATTTCCAGGCCTTCCGAAATTTCCCGCAGGGAGGGCTGCTTTTTATATGCAATATAAAATTCTTCCGTAAACTTTTTAATTTTCTGCATTAAATCGCAATTCTTCTTCCGCATCCTGTTCACCATCCCGATTTATATGGAACGCTCCGTTCCGGATATGTCTAATCATATGCCTTTATCGGATGCTTGTCAAGAGTAATTCCAAAAAAAATTTACGACGTTACAAAACAATCAATATTTCTGTTCTAGCCCTGTAAAAACCCGCCATCGACGCAGAGCGTTTGCCCCGTTATAAAAGACGCTTCATCTGACGCAAGAAAATATACGGCCGCAGCAACCTCATGCGGTTTGCCGATCCGGCAGAGCGGCGTTTCCTCTGCAAGGGCCGACAGCGTTTCCTGCGAATGGCACGCATTCATTTCCGTATCGATGACGCCCGGCGCGACGCAATTCACGCGGATCCCGGAAGGGCCGAGTTCCCGCGCCAGCGCTTTCGTAAAACCGATGAGACCCGCTTTGGCGGCGGAATACGGCGCTTCGCACGCGCCCCCCGCAACGCCCCAAACAGAAGAAATATTGACGATCGCGCCGCGTTTGCGGGAAATCATTGCAGGGACCGCGCATTTGCACAAGAAAAACGCGGCGTTTAAGTTAATATCCAGCAGCGTCCGCCAATCTTCCGCAGATACCTCCGTGAACAAACGCTGATCCGACGCGCCCGCGTTGTTGACGAGAACATCCGGAGCGCCGAGTAAAGACTCCGTTTCGGCGAACAGTTTCCCGATAGAGGTCTGGTCGGTAAAATCCGCGTGCAAGGCCGCCGATCGTACGCCGAAAGCGCCGCGCAGTTCGGACGCCAGCGCTTCCGCGCGTTCTTTCGCCGTATGATAATGGATCCCGACGTCATAACCGTGCCTTGCAAAAGAGCGGGAAATTTCGCGCCCGATACCGCCTGCGCCGCCTGTGATGAGTGTAACCGCCATTTGATGCCAACCGCCTTTCCAGATAAAATGAAACAGAAACAGTATAGCATAATCAATAATAGATTAATATTCTATCAGTTTTTTCATTGTCCTATACGAAGTTTTCTTTCTATCTCAATGTACGAGGATCCCAAGATGTTCCAGCAAAATTTTGACCCCCATCAGAATTAATACCACGCCTCCGGCGATTTCGGCTTTTGATTTGAACCGGATCCCGAATACATTTCCGATTTTGACGCCGGCGGCGGAGAAAAGCAGCGTTATCACGCCGATGCAGCTAACCGCGGATAGAATATTCACTTGCAGAAACGCAAAGGTAACGCCGACCGCAAGCGCGTCGATACTAGTGGCGACGGCGAGCGGAAGCATGGCGCTCGGGCGGAACGAGGCGTTCAGCTCTTCCGTTTTCCCCCGGGATTCCCGGATCATATTGATCCCGATGAGCGAGAGCAGCGCGAACGCAATCCAATGATCGACATTCGTAATCAGCGATTCAAACTGTTTTCCAAGGAAATAACCTAATAAAGGCATCAGCGCCTGAAAGCCGCCGAAATACAGACCGGTAATCAGCGCATGCTTTGGTTTCAGCTCCAAAACCGAAAGTCCCTTACAGATAGATACGGCAAACGCATCCATCGAAAGGCCGGCGGCTAGGATCAGAAGCTCCCAGATTCCCATAAAAACAAACTCCTCCTCATACGCGGCGGCGTTTCCGTACTATCAAGACCGTACACAACACGGCGGCCGCAGCTGCAAGTACTGCGCCCACGGCAATCGCTGTGATCACGTTCCGCGGCAGCGAGCTGCCCGGATCAGCGGCTTCGTCCAATACTGCGGAAAATACCCAGTCGCCGTTATCCGGTTTCTCTCCGATTTCCAGGATGCCGGACGAATTGACTTTTACGGAATACGGTTCCTGATATTCTCCGGTACAAGGATTGAACCATTTACATAGATACGTACTTTTACGCAGTCCTTTCAGGGCGCCCGTATCTCTGCCCGTATTGTAAAAATATGCGATATACGCCGTATCTCCGTCATGCGCCGCCGAATATTGGTTCGCATCTCCCTTATTTCCCAGATCCGATCGGAAATATTCGTCGGACGCGAAGCAGGGTTCCAGCTTCCACCATTCATATTCGGATAAAAACGCTTTCATGTATCCCATTTGCTGCGCCGCAGGCAGCTCGAGGCTTTCCTGCCAGGTAATATCCATATCTTTATAAGTCAGTACTTCCAGACCATCCCGCACGGTCTGCTGGATGGCGCCGGCCCAGATTCCGGGCGTGTCGTTGGCGCTCCAAATTTTCTGGGAACCGTATCCGTATCCATACATTCCGTTCAGGAATGCCAGCCAGCCCTGCAACCGCGCGCCCCACGTTCCCGTCCAGAAATGATC
>CABQCN010000017.1 GCA_902462635.1 uncultured Oscillospiraceae bacterium | reverse complement strand
TTTAAGATATTGTTTTTATAAAAAAGTTAGAGCCATTCTCCTTTTATACTACAGCTGGTTGCGGCCCCGCTGCATATCGCCCTCGGCAAAACTCTTTCTATTTCGGGCAAACGCAAGCGCCTGTTTTCCGTTCAACTCGTTCATACCTTTCACATATTTATAGCTTCCGCTCGTAAAATCGTATTTAGATTCCACCGTAATTCCGCCTAGCGCGTCCACAATACGCTCGACGGAGGTAAAATTCACCCGGATCCATTTGTCGATCGTAATTCCCGTATAAATATATTGTTCCAGCGTCGCAATCGATACGGCGCAGTTGTCCCCGTAAATTCCCGCGTGCGTCAGCTTGTCATACACCCCGCCGGTCACGCCGGGGAATGGCACGTACGTATCGCGCGGCACGGTAACAAGAATCATTTTCTTCGTTTGGGGATTGATGGCGATTAAAATATTCACATCGCTTCTGCTTCTCGTCGTAATCTTACCGGCAACGTCAATGCCGCTGACATAAATAACGAATGGTTTCTCCCATAATTCTTTCGTCTGTCCCTGACCATCCGTGGCGGGCGGCGTAGGCGGCGTTTCCACTTCGACAGAGACCGTGATATTATCGATAATTTTAACGTAATTTTCGATATCGTCGTTCAGCAGCGCATAGGACTCGCGGAACATTTCGTAGAAAGAATGGTCGAGCAGTATCGCGTCCACTTCCTTTGCTGCCGTAAGCGCTGCCCACAGCGCGGAGGAGCCGGTATATTCGGAGATTTCCAGCGGCGTTTCGATTCTGCGCTCGATATCGGCAAGCGCTTCTTTGGCGCTTTTATAATTGTACACCGTATCGATACCCGTTTTGTAACCGATAATATCGCTCAGGATCTCCGCCTTGTCCTCTTTCCGCACCACGATTTCGTAGTTGGATTGGTACGTATTCGTTTCTCCCTGCAGTCTCGTAAGCGTCGCATCCATTTTCCGGAACACATAGATCGGTAACACCATTATTATGCATAAAACAAAAGAAATCCATGCACAGACGATTTTTTTCGTTCTTCCCCGCATAAACAGCAGGAAAGCGGCGGCAATCAGACAAAGCACCAGTACCAGTACGCAAATGTACGCGGTTATATCCGGAAGCACATTGAGTTTAAAAATATATCGGACAAGCACGGCCGATAAGGCGGCCTGCGCAGAAAATAAAATCGAACCCAGCAACTTTGACTTTTTCATCTCTGATTCACCCCTTGTCTCAAAATTCAGACATAAGCTAGATTAGCCCTGCCTCCAGATTTTGTCAAGTAAATTTCTGCCGCGGCCGCCTGTACGACGTTTGACCAGATTCGTTTTTTATGCTATATTTTTTTGCGGAGTGATGATTTTGTATTCAAACTGGTATGTGATACAGGTTCTTCCCAAAAACGAATACAGGTTGTGTACGAAAATCGAAAGCCGGATCGACAGGGCTTTATTTACGGAGTGTTTTGTTCCGCAGGCGGAATATATTTTCAGAAACAACGGGATTTACGAGAAACGGATCCGTCCTCTGTTTCCGGGTTATATTTTCGTGATTACCGATAAAATCAGCGCGTTTTACGAGGAACTGCGGAAATTGGAAGGGTTTAAGCGCGTTTTGCGGGAGGGCGATTATTTTACGCCCATTCGCAGCGAGGAGGCCGCCTATATCGCGGGACTCATGGGCGACGATTACAACATCGCGATGTCGGAAGGATATATCCTCGATTCGAAAGTTTATATTACCTCCGGCCCGCTGCTCGGGCGGGAAGGCGTCATCAAAAAAATCGACCGCCATAAGCGGTCGGCCATTATTGAACTTCATTTTATGGGGCAGCCCCAGCTTGTGAGGATGCCCCTGGAAATCGTCAGTAAATTATAACTATTTCATAGAACCGTCGTTATAATTCATATACGCAGTAATGTCGTAATTGCCCGTTCCGGTCAGGCCGAACAGAATCGTTTTCGCTTCACCGGATTCTTTGCATTTCAGAGCTTCGTCAATCGTAACCTTGATCGCGTGCGCAGATTCCGGCGCCGGTAAAATCGTTTCGCATTTTGCGAACAATTCCGCCGCTTCGAATACGCTGCGCTGTTCCACGGCTCTTGCCTCATCCAGGATTCCGTCATGATACAGCTTGCTCAAAATCGGCGACATGCCGTGGTATCTCAGTCCGCCCGCATGCGTTGCCGCCGGTTTGAATCCGCAGCCAAGCGTATACATTTTCGCCAGGGGGGTGACTTTCCCCGTATCGCAGAAATCGTAACGGTATTCGCCCTTTGTAAAAGAAGGGCACGACGCAGGTTCCACGGCGATGAAATACGGCGATTTGCGCCCTGCGAACCGATCCTGCAGGAACGCCCCCATGAGGCCTCCGAGATTCGATCCGCCTCCGGCGCAGCCGATCACGAGGTCCGGATAGTCGCCGGCTTCTTCCATGGCCTGTTTCGCTTCGAGGCCGATCACCGACTGGTGGAGCAGCACCTGGTTCAGTACGGAACCCAGGACGTATCTGCAGTTTTCCGTCTTGACGGCTTCTTCCACCGCTTCGGAAATCGCACAGCCGAGGCTGCCGCCGTTCTCCGGATCTTCCGCCAAGATGTTACGCCCGACTTCCGTGGTGCTGCTCGGGCTTGCGATGACCTGTGCGCCAAACGTCTCCATGATGCCTTTACGGTAAGGCTTCTGGTTGTAACTGATCTTTACCATGAAAACCTTGAGTTTCAGCCCATAATAGGCGCACGCCATGGAAAGTGCCGTCCCCCACTGCCCCGCGCCCGTTTCCGTGGTCAGGCAGGTAATCCCCTGCTGCTTTGCATAATATGCCTGCGCGATCGCCGAATTGAGCTTGTGGCTGCCCGACGTATTGTTGCCCTCGAACTTATAATAGATTTTTGCGGGCGTATCCAGCACGCGCTCCAGCTCGAATGCCCGGATCAGCGGCGATGGCCGGAAAATCTTGTAGAAATTGCGTACTTCCTCCGGGATCTCTATGAACCGGTCTGTCGTGTTCATTTCCTGCCGGCAAAGCTCGTCGCAGAAAATCGGACGGAGTTCCTCCTCGCGCAGCGGTTCGTTGGTACCGGGATTCAGGTACGGATCCGGCTTCTCCTTCATATCCGCCGCAATGTTATACCAATATTTCGGGATCTGATCCTCAGAGAGATAAATTTTCTTGATGGTGCTTTTTTTGTCTGCCATTGCTGTTTCCTCCTTACTATACTATTAAAATATAAAAAAAGCTCCTGTCCCTTGTTATTTACAAAGGACAGGAGCGATATTCCACGAACAGTATGGAAATTCTTCCTGCGGTGCCACCTTTTTTGACTCGATCCAAAGCCCGCTCACTTTCACGTACAACGATGCGATACATGCTCCCCTGATAATGGGCGGAGTCCCCATCAGCCACTACTCGCCCCGCCTGCCGGCGCCGGGTTTTCGGTCTGCCCTCTTGAGTCCATTCACATTGCCCTTACGTATCGCCTTACACCAAGCGGCGACTCTCTGTAAAATAAAAAACCATGCTACTCTTCTCAATCAACGGTTTCGATATTCGATTTGTTTGCATTATAAACCTCCCGCCGCCAAAATGCAATCCCTTTTTTAAAATTTTTTTGTTCTGTATTCACCCCCGTGATGCGGTAGGGCGCCGTTTTTCTTATTATAAAAATCTTTTTGCGGATCGCCCGCTATTTTCAACGGGCGAGCGACAACGCGGCGGGATTTATTCACAACCTGTGGAAAACTTTTCACGTCTAAAACGCAAAAATCGCTTTTGTTAAAGCATTTTTTAGATTTGTCCACATTTTCGCTTTTTCCTGTGGAAAACTTTTGTGGATAACTTTCATAGTAAAAAAACACTATAATACAAGCATTTTACAGAGGTGATTTTTAAATTTTAAAGCGAAGACTAATGTCCAATGCCTTGACAGAGTGTGTGATGCATCCGATTGAAATGATGTCTACCCCGGTCTCGGCGATGGCGCGGATCCGCTCTTCCGTCACATCCCCTGAGGCTTCCACCAGCGCCCGGCCGCCGATATATTTTACCGCCTCGGCCATCCTCGTTTCGTCCATATTATCCAGCATGATGATATCCGCGCCGGACGCCACCGCTTCGCGCACCATCTCCATGTTCTCGACTTCTACTTCGACTTTCACCGTATGGGGAATATTTGCCCGTACGCTCCGCACGGCCGGCAGGATCCCGCCTCCCGCGGCAATATGATTATCTTTGAGCATGACCGCATCGGACAGCGAATAGCGATGGTTTCTGCCGCCGCCGCAGCGTACGGCATATTTCTCCAGATAGCGCAGGCCGGGCGTCGTTTTCCGTGTGTCCGCAACGCTTACGCGGTAGTCCTTCACAAGATCGGCAAAAACGCGTGTACGCGTCGCAATGCCGGACATCCGCTGCAGCAGATTGAGCGCGGTACGCTCCCCTTTCAGCACAGCCGCCGTCGGTCCGCGCAGAATCGCGATGATATCGCCTTTTTGCACGCGCTCCCCGTCGTTTTTCAAAACATCGAGCGAAGTCCTGCTGTCGATCAGCTCGAACACGCGTGCGGCGACAGGGATGCCGGCAATTACGCCGTCCGCCTTAGCAATCAATTTCGCTTCGGTAAAATCCCCGTCCGGGATCAGATTGTCGGTGGTGACGTCGCCGTAAGGCATGTCTTCTTCCAATGCGTTCAAAACGACTTTATCTATTTGCTTTACATCGAGTGTCATTGCGGGTTCTCCTTCGATACGATAATATGTTTCTTCCAGGCATCCTCCGTGTTGGGGAAATCCGCCCTGTAATGCGCGCCGCGGCTTTCTTCCCGCCGGATCGCAGAACGGATCACGAGCGCGGCAAGCATACTGTCGTTCGCTGCGACAAAATCTTCCGGCGCCGTACAGTTGACCTGATCCGCCTTCCCGGCAATTTCTTCAATTTTGGCGAGCGCTTCTTCCAGTCCCTCCCGCGTGCGTACGATGCCTACAAGAGACGACATCGTCCTGCGCAGCAGGCTGACTGCGCCTGCGGGATCAAGGCCGGCTTCTTCCGGCGTTTTACTGCCGGTCTCCGTGCCTGCGCTCGAAAAATCAGGCATCGATTGACTTCTGGCGATCTTGTCGTCATGGATCAGCCGATCGGCGCACGCGCCGATTCTGTGCCCGAATACGAGACCTTCGAGAAGGGAATTCGATGCGAGCCGGTTTGCGCCGTGGATGCCGTTACACGCGGATTCGCCGCACGCATAAAAACGCTGGATACTCGTATCTCCGTATAGTCCCGTGCGGATCCCGCCCATGCAGTAATGCTCTGCGGGAGCGATGGGAATATAATCTTTTGAAATATCGATGCCGTATTCCAGACAAGTAGCGAAGATCGTCGGGAAGCGCTTTTCCAGATACTCCCGGCTCTTGTGCGTGATATCGAGCCACATGTGGGAATCTCCCGTTTTCTGCATTTCTTTGAAAATACAGCGGGAAACCACGTCCCGCGGCGCAAGTTCCGCCAGTTCATGGTATTGCGGCATAAACCGTTCTCCCTTGAAGTTTCGTAAAATCGCGCCTTCGCCGCGCACGGCTTCCGAAATCAGAAAGCTCTTATTTTTATCATGGTATAAAACGGTTGGGTGAAATTGCACGAACTCCAGGTCCGCCAGTTTTCCGCCGGCGCGGTACGCCATAGCGGCGCCATCCCCTGTAGCGACTTCCGGATTGGTCGTATAATAATAAAGCTGACCGTATCCGCCGGAGGCGCAGATCACGATCCCCGCATAGTACGCCGTATATTCGCCTGTTTTCTCATGATATGCAATAATGCCGTAGCACGTATTGTCTTCCACGAGGAGGTCCAGCGCCCAGATCCGTTCTTCGATCCGTACGTTTTTGCGCTGCATCACGGTATGGATCAATTTGTCGCAGACTTCTTTGCCCGTAGCATCGCCCGCGTGGATGATCCTGTTTTTGCTGTGCGCCCCTTCGCGCGTCAGCGCAAGCTGTTTTTCATTGTTTTCACTTTTGTCGAACTGCACGCCGAAATTGCATACTCTTTTAATATTGGCGGCCGCCTCGTGTACGAGCACGTCGACGCTTTCTTCGTCGCAAAGCCCCGCACCCGCGTACAGCGTGTCTCTCATATGTTCTTCCGGCGAATCGTTCTTGTCGAGCGATACGGCGATCCCGCCCTGCGCGAGCACGGAATTGCTGATTTCGACTTCTTCCTTCGTAACGATCGTAATGTCATAGCCGTCGCCGAGTTCCAGCGCAGTATACACACCCGCGATCCCGCTGCCGATGATGAGTACATCCGTGTACACCTTCTTCATGCCGGCAGTGTCAAAATCCACCAAATACCTTCTCATTTTCTTCGCCTCATTCCTGCTGTTTTAACGTCCCAGCTCCATCATGCGTTCCAGCGCTTTTCTGGCGCGCGACGCGGTTTCATCCGGGACATGTATTTCATATTCTCCCGTTTCCAGGCAATTTAAAACGCTCTTTAGGGAAGTTTTTTTCATGTTCGGGCATACGAGTCCCGGCGCCATGAGGTAAAATATCTTTCCGGGATTTTTCTTCTCAAGCGGATGCATAACGCCGATTTCGGTGCCGATGATAAATTTTTGACGGTCGGAAGCCGTAGCGTAATCGATGATTCCTTTGGTGCTGCCCACATAATCCGCAAGTTCCGTCACATCGGGCGTACACTCGGGATGCACCAGCAGGAGCGCGTCGGGATGAAGCGCTTTTATGGCCAGCACGTCTTCTTTCCTGATCTTATGATGCGTAGGACAATAACCGCTCCACAAAACGAAATTTTTCTCCGGGCACTGCGCTGCGATAAACGAACCGAGATTCTGATCCGGTCCGAAAATGAGATTCCGGTCCTCCAATCCCTTGATGACTTTGACGGCATTGGAAGAAGTAACGATCACATCGGATTCCGCTTTGACCGCCGCGGAGGAATTGATATAGGTCGCCACGGCGTAGCCGGGATATTTCTTTTTAAATTCTATGAGCGCTTCCGCCGTGATCATATCCGCCATCGGGCATCCGGCGTGGCGTTCGGGAAGCAGAACCGTTTTCTCGGGAGATAATATTTTTGCGCTTTCCGCCATAAAATCCACACCGCAAAATACGATCGTGCGTTCTGCGCGGCTTGCACAGAATTTGCTCAGTGCAAACGAATCGCCCACGATGTCGGCGATCTCCTGTACCTCCGCGTTTTGATACATATGCGCCACGATTACGGCGTCGCGTTCTTTTTTCAATCGATGGATCTGTTCTGCCATCGCTTCTTTTCTTTCCTGTTCATATCCGGTTTCCATATTCCGCACCCGTCAAACTGATTTTTATGATATCCGCCTCATTTTAGGCATAAAAATACAAAGAACGCTTTAAAAGGTTCTTTCGTCTAAATGTACTATAAACGCGGATATTTGTCAATCTCTGTCACAAAGATCCCACAGGATCCGCTTTCAAGTCTGCTTCTATTCTTTCTCCTCTCTTATATATTTGAAAGAACGCGCATTAAAAACGGAAAAGCCTCGCATTGCCCGCTGCGTTATGCAAGACTTTTTCGTTTTCTATATTTTTACAGGATATCGATATGCTCTCCCGCCAGAGCTTTATTCATGCTGCGTACGGCGCAGAATTTTCCGCACATAGAGCAGGTGTCGTCGTGCTCCGGCTTTCTGTCGTCACGGATCGCTTTCGCGGTCTGCGGATCGATCGCGCACGCCCACTGCGCCTCCCAGTCGAGCTTCTGACGTGCATCCGCCATCCGATCGTCGAGTTCCCGCGCGCCGCGGACGCCTTTGGCAATATCCGCCGCATGCGCCGCGATCTTCGATGCGATGATGCCTTGTTTTACGTCTTCCACGTTCGGAAGCGCAAGATGCTCCGCCGGCGTAACATAACACAGGAACGCCGCGCCGTGCTGCGCCGCGATCGCGCCGCCGATCGCTGAGGTGATATGGTCATAGCCAGGGGCGATATCCGTCACAAGCGGCCCCAATACGTAAAACGGAGCGCCCATACAGATCGTCTGCTGGATTTTCATATTGGCGGCAATCTGATCCATCGGCATATGGCCGGGGCCTTCGACCATGACCTGTACGTCCTTTGCCCACGCCCGCTTCGTGAGTTCTCCGAGCCGCACGAGTTCTTCGATCTGGCAAGCATCCGATGCATCCGCAAGGCAGCCGGGCCGGCAGGCGTCGCCAAGCGAAATCGTCACGTCGTATGCGCGGCAGATTTCCAGAATTTCATCGAAATATTCGTAAAACGGGTTCTCGTTTCCCGTCATGCACATCCACGCGAATACAAGCGATCCGCCGCGCGAAACGATATTCATTTTCCGTTTGTGGTTTTTGATTTGATCGATCGTTTTCCGCGTGATACCGCAGTGCAATGTCACAAAATCGACGCCGTCCTCGGCGTGAAGGCGCACGACGTCGATAAAATCTTTCGCGGTCAGCGTATCGAGGTCGCGGCGGTAATGGATCACGGAATCATATACCGGAACGGTCCCGATCATTGCGGGGCATTCGGAAGTCAGCTTCCGCCGGAACGGTCCCGTATCCCCGTGGGACGACAGATCCATAATAGCGTGCGCTCCCATTTTAACGGCTTCCATCACTTTCTGCATTTCGATATCGTAATCCTTGCAGTCCCGCGAAACGCCGAGATTTACATTGATTTTCGTCCGCAGCATTGAGCCGACGCCTTCAGGATCGATGCACTTATGGTTTCGGTTGGCGCAGATCGCTACTTTTCCTGCGGCCACCAGCGGCAAAAGCTCCTCCGGCGTCATCCGTTCCTTTCCTGCTACAGTCTTGAGTTCCTCCGTAAGAATCCCTTTTCTTGCCGCTTCCATCTGTGTTTTATATTCCTTCATAGCCTGTCATCCTTTCTCTGGTTTGATATTCCACATATGATTCATCGGCCCGCTTCCCTTGCCGAGATCGAGCTGCGCCTTCAGCGCTCCCGTAATATATGCTTTTGCATGGCGGACCGCGCTGCGCAGATCCGCGCCTTTTGCAAGATAGGACGCAATCGCGCTCGACAGCGTGCAGCCCGTGCCGTGCGTATTCGGATTGTCAACCCGCTCTCCCCGGAACCACTCATACGTTCCGCCGGTAAAGAGCAGATCGTTGGCGTCGTTCCGGTTGTGTCCGCCCTTACAAAGCACGGCGCAGCCGAATTCGCCGCTGATCTTCCGCGCCGCGCGGATCATATCGTCCGGCGTTTCGATTGCGATGCCCGAAAGCGTCTCCGCTTCCGGAATGTTCGGCGTCAGCAGTACGGCGATCCCAAACAGATTTTCTTTCAGCGCTGTCACCGCATCTTCGCTGATCAGTCTGGCGCCGCTCGTCGCTACCATAACGGGGTCCGCTACGATATTGCGCGCTTTGTAAAATCCGAGCCGGTCCGCGATCGCGGCGGCGATGCCGGCGGTCGATATCATGCCGATTTTCACCGCATCCGGGAAAATATCGGTAAAAACGCAATCCAGCTGTTTTGCCAGAAATTCCGGCGCCACTTCCAGAATGCCGGAAACCCCGGTCGTGTTCTGCGCCGTCAGGGCCGTAATCGCGCTCATGGCGTAAACGCCGCAGGCGGTCATTGTTTTGATGTCGGCCTGGATTCCCGCGCCGCCGGAGCAGTCGCTTCCGGCAATGGTAAGCGCTGTTTTCATGGCGTCTCCTCCTTCCCTGCGATTCGGTAAAATCCCGTAAAATCGTGAAAGTCTCCGATGTAGAGATCCGCGGTCTCTTTCAGCCGCTCCAGATCGTCCGCTCCCGATTTGTCGTATAGCCCGGCGACGCGGAAGCCTGCCTGGCGCGCCGTATACGCGGCGTAAAACGCATCTTCGAATACCCAGGTTTCCTGCGGCGGCGTACGCAGCGCCGCTGCCGCTCGGATAAAAATGTCCGGCTCCGTTTTCCCCGCTCCGACTTCCGAGCAGGTAAAAATTTCCGTAAAATATCCCGCGATGCCAAGCCTTCGGAAGGCCGCTTCCACAGGGCGCCGTTCATTCGACGTGGCAACCGCCATAGGGATGCCCTTTGCACGCAGCGCCTTTAGAAAGCTCTCGGCATGAGGCTTCAGCGGCGCCTCCCGGAAGTAAAAACCGGAAATGACTTCGCTCACGCCGCTGATGATTTCGGCCGGCGAAAGCCGCAATCCGTATTTTTGCCGCAGACAGGCCGCGCCTTCTTCCATGCTCATCGCGTAAAGCCTTCTGCCAAGCCCCGGTTCCGCTTCCACGCCGTGTTTTTTTAAAAAGATCGCGGCGGCGTCTTCCCAGATAGGCATCGAGTCGAGCAGTGTGCCGTCCACATCGAAAATTGCCGCGCGGATCATGACGTTACCGTTCTTTCCGCAAGCAGCTTCAGTTCCTTTGCCGCGGCCTCGATGTCCGGCTGAGCGAAAATCGCGCTGATTACGGCGACGCCGGCGATCCCGCTGCCGGAAAGCCGCAAGATGTTATCTTTGGAAATCCCGCCGATCGCAACCACGGGGATGCGCACCGCGGCGCAGATTTTTCTCAAGGTTTCAAAAGAGACGGCGGCGGCGTCCGGTTTGGTGCCGGTATGGAACACCGCGCCGACGCCGAGATAATCGGCGCCGCTTTGTTCCGCCCGCAGCGCCTGTTCTACGGTCTGGGCCGAAACGCCGAGAACTTTATCCGCGCCCAGCCGGCTGCGTACTGCTCCGGCTTCGGCATCGCTCTGGCCGACATGCACG
>CABQCN010000016.1 GCA_902462635.1 uncultured Oscillospiraceae bacterium | reverse complement strand
CGGAACGAAAGTCTACGTTTGTTATGAGATGGATGACGTTACGGTAGTAGACGCAACCTCCGGGCAGACGCTTTCCTTTAGTGGAAGAAGTTATCAAATATCGCAGAAGGGAGGGAAGTAATACATGGCTAAACAACCGGTGAAGGCAAAAAAGCAATTAGCCCATAAGAGGACGTTAGGCAGTGTTATTTCCTTTGAAAGGAGAAAAACTCTTGAGGGCTGGTGCTTTTCGGCTCCATGGCTGATCGGCTTTATCATGTTTACTTTGATTCCGCTGGTCTTATCTATCAGAATCAGCTTTTATCTCACACAGCTGACAGACCTTTACGGATTCGAAGGGCAGAGTAAATGGATCGGCATTCAGAACTATGTTGACATCATACAAGATCCGTCCGTCGGAGAGGCAATGGTGAGTTCCTTCGGAAAAGCCTTGTGGCAGGTTCCGATTATCGTGTTTTTTGCGTTATTCGTCGCCGTACTTTTAAAGCAGAAATTTCCGGGCAGAGTGTATTTCAGAGTAATATTCTTTATTCCGGTTATTCTCGCCGGCGTTATCATGAGCTACCTGTTCAACGACGGGGTCGGCAGCGTCAACGTATTCGGTTCGATCGTCAGTTCTTCCTCTTCTTTTTCGATGTTTTCTTCTCTCATCGATGGGGACTTGACACAGTACATCGGAAATATCATGTGGAGCAGCAGCGTGGAGATCTTGATTTTTCTTGCGGCGCTGCAAAGCGTTCCGGATATCCTATATGAGGTCGTCGAAATCGACGGCGCTACCGCGTGGGAATCCTTTTGGCATGTTACGCTTCCCTATATTTCTCCGTTTGTCATATTGAATTGTATTTATGCGCTGGTAGACTCTTTTGTAAAATATGACAACCCGATTATGAGTATGATGCAATCGATGACGGAGACCGGAACCAAATACGGTATGGCTTCCGCGCTCAGCTGGATGTATATGCTGCTTACGCTGGTAACGATCTTAATCTTTATTCTTCTTACAAGGAGGTGGCTCAGATGACGAATGTAATCCATAAAGTGTCGGATTTCTTTCAGGCTTATATTACAAAATACAGAAATCTCGGGTATAAAGCAAAGAAGAAAATCAGATTTGTAATCGGCCGGATCTTCTTGTATTATGTATTGATCGAGCTTGCCTATCTGTTCCTGCTTCCCTTTATCTATATTCTGACGACGTCGATGATGTCCTATCAGGATTATCTGGATCCGACGGTAGAATGGATCCCGACAGCAGTAGAGTGGGAGAATTTTACGAAAGCATGGACGGGATTGGATTATCCGCGCGCATTCTTAAACTCTCTGATTACCTCGCTTGGAAGCGCTGTTTTACAATGCGTTTCCTGCGCGATTATCGGATATGCGTTGGGACGCTTTAAATTCAAAGGGAAAAACATCCTGTTCGTATTGGTAATTCTGGTGCTTTTGATTCCGCCTCAAACGACGATCCTTTCTTCCTATGGCTTATGGGCGACGCTGGGAATGACCAATACGTATCTGCCGATTCTGATTCCGTGTATCTTCGGACTCGGAATGAGAGGCGCGCTGTTTGCCCTCATTTACATGTACTTCTTCCAGCGGGTGCCGGATGCGATGGATGATGCCGCGCGAATCGACGGCGCAGGTCCGTTCAGGGTTTTCGTGCAAATCATGCTGCCTCTTGTAAAATCCGCCATATCGATCGTATTTATCTTTTCTTTCGTATGGCACTGGAACGATAACTATGAGGCGCCGACGTATATGTTCAAACAAAATATGCTGACGCTGCAGCCGAAGCTGGAAAAAATACAGCAATATTATTCCGAATTGATGGGATATACAGGAGAAGCCAGCGATTTCGATAAAGCGATGACGGAACCGATGCTGTTTGCGGGCTGTCTGCTGGTAATGGTTCCCGTATTAATTGTATACATCGCCGGACAGAATAAGCTTGCATCGGGAATCGAACGTATCGGCGTTATCGAGTGACGGAGGTTTGTATATGTCTAAAAAATTACGTTTTACAATTATATGGGTTCTTGCGCTTACCATGATCGTTTCTTTTGCGGGATGCAGCGGAACCGACGGGGATACGGAGAACGACCATCCTGTTTCCTCTGCGAAACCTGTCCCGGAAGATCTTGCAGGCAACATCACGATATCTGCATACAAAAATTATGAGAGTGACAATGATTTGTTTCTGTATGTACAGAATTATACGCTGCAATATCCCAGCGTAGACGTACAGGTTGACGCGGAGCTTTCTTACGACGAATATTTTGCAACGCTGGATGAGAGAATTGCCAAGGGTCAGACAGGAGACGTGATCCTGATCAATTCCGACAAACTTGCGGAATATGTGGAAAAGGGCTGGATTCTGGATTTGAGCAATGACGCCAGCGGTATCATTGATTATACGTCCAATACCTACAAAAAGCTGTATCCGGCAGACGTATTTATGCCGGCCGCGTATAACGCTTCTCTGTACAAGGGCAGGATGTATATGTGTCCGGTGGAATATTTAAATCAGGTCGTGATCCTGAATCTCGACCTTCTGCAAAAGGCAGGTGTGGAGAATCCGGTTCCCACGGATCAGTGGACTTGGGATAACTTGCTGGAATATGCGGAAAAATTAAAGGAGAACGGCGTAAAAACGCCTGTATTGATGAATTATTCTGATTACGCGGTGTGGGGTTCTTTTGCGAAAGGATACGGCGGCAATCTTTATAATGAAGTCTCGTTTGCCAATAAAACCAATGAATTGAACTTTACGGATCCCGATGTGATCAACGGATTAAAATATCTGGCAGATCATTTTCTGCGTACCGGACTTGCCTCGGATAAAACGACTTCTGAAGTAACGGGCGAAGCGCTTTCTCAATACGGTATCATCATTGCAGATCATTCCGATCTGATCAGGTGGCAGGATGCCTTGAAAAAGAATCCGGAAAACGGTGGGTTTGATTGGGAATTCGCGCATTTTCCGGGATTCGAAAGTGCAGACGGTACCGTATATAAAAATATCGGCGTGAAAACGCTGGGGTTTGCCGTCATCAACCATGAAGTGATCGATGCTTTAAATAAAAGCGATATCGATGTGGATAAGACCGAGGAAGAAATTCAGGAGGAAAAAGAGGCGCTGGCAAATACGGTGAAAAATGCAAAGGCGCTTGCGTTGTATGCAATGGTAAAAGATGCCGCCGTCAGCTATTGCGGCGATCTTGGGTATAAAGTCCCCGCGCTGAAATCGGCAAACACCATGAAATTCTGGCGGGAATTCCCGATGTCGGGGAAAAACACTTCGGTTTTCTCCCTCTATTCGGAAAATGATTATCCGGCGATCCTCACTTCCTTTATGACTTGGAATGCTACCAGTGAAATCAAGGACAGCATCACGGAGATTTTTGAAATCTATGCGAAAAATCCGAATTTGATCTATATCGACGATCTGATTCAGGAAATACAGGATGCAGCAAATGCAAGCTAAAGGCATATGAAAATAACGTTGATTTATTTAAATTCGTTTAAATATTTTGTAAAGTTGCAGTTTCCGCCCGACTTTGAAAGGTCCTGCATATTGACAAAATCAGCGCATATGATTAATATGAACTTGTATTGTAGTAATAGAATAGCTTTATAGGAGGTCATAGTTAATGAAGAAGTATTTAAAAAGTGCAGCAGTGCTTTTGTTGATTCTCGTAACAACATTCAGCATGGTCGCATGTACGAAACCGCCAATGATTTCACAAGATGGTATCGATAAGGCAATCACAGACGGCAAAGCGGAAGGCAACATTACGTTTACTTATTCGCCTGCGGCTACAAGCGCGGATTATAAACAGGCTGCGGACAAATTTGTATCGGAATTTGAGAAAAAGTACAAGGATGTAAAGGTGGAGCGGGATTATACCGTCACGACGGACAACAGAATCGCTTCCGCGGATATCGGAGACGTTTTCTATTTTGCCGAGGTTCAGACATACAAATATGCGGTAAAAGACAGGGCGCTCATTCCGCTTGATGGGTTTGCAGAGAAATTCAACATCAACCTGAGCGATGTATACAGCGGAATTTATGCGCTCGGTCTCGTCAATGGACGCTTATATTTTGTACCTAGGGATTATAACCAAATCGCTCTGATTTATAATAAATCGGCGATCACCGAAGCCGGTTTGAATGAAAAAATCAAGCCTGAATGGACTTGGGAAGAATTCCAGGACATCTGCGGTCAGCTTTATAATGAAGAAGGAGATTATTATCCTGTTTCCCTGAATTTGGGATATTCGCCCGTATATGTTCCTTTCTTTGAAGCGTATGCTTCGAGAAGCGCATGGTGTAATACGACGGAGAAAAAAATCACTTTTATAGATGAAACAGGAAACATTTTGAAGGCGATCGGCGAAGCGCTGGATATGGCCAGAAAAAATTATGTAATGATTACGGATGTAAACAACAGCGCCGATGCGCTGAGGGGAAAAGAAGCGATCTTTTCTACGTTGGTATATCCGGGAGTACAGTCTGCCGGAAAGGATTTTGATAACCGTGATATCGATTGGGACATCATTAATATGCCCTTATTCCAAAATCCGTCTTTCGGATGCGGCGCTTCCGGGGTAGGCGTGTTCAGCAGAACGCAGAATGTTACTGCGGCGGCTGCGCTTGCGCTGTTCTTTATGTCAACAGAAGGACAAATGGCGTTTAACTCCGGTACGGGCGGTTCTGTTCCGCTTCTGAAATCTTTGGATGAGTCGGGCTATGATGCGTGGAAATATCCGAATGACGAGGCGTGGAGCGGCAAGAACTGGGATGCGTTTGTATATCTTGCGGATACGGCTTCCACCCCGGGTCAGGTAAACTGCAGAATGCCGATCGAAGTCGCGGATGCGATCGAAGAAGATATCAAGAATATTTTCAAAAAGGATCTGGCGGGAACGCAGAGCTATCAGGATGGTTTTACGGCCTTGGAAACAAAGTGCAATGAAATCTGGAAGAAGCTTACCATATGACCGATTTGAAGCGGTCCTCTTGAAAAAGTGAAGAAAGCGGCGCGATCCCTGCGGATCACGCCGCTTTTATTTTACGCGTATCTTTACAGGAAGATCAAAAGAAACCATAGGACCGCCGGCGCCAAGAGCGTCTGAAGGAGCTTGCCGGCAAAATAATATTTCAAGTTGATCTTACCGGAAAGAAGAATCCCGCATACCTGCATATGGACGGAACAGCCGGACCAGGCGCTGAATGCGGAAACGAGCAGATAGTTCAATCGGATATGATCCGAAACGAATTTGCCCGTCAGGATATTGAGACCGCCTGTTATTTCCAAAAAAGAATACATCGTGCCGTATGTAAAGTCGGAAAGGCCGGGGATCCGTTTTAAAAGAGAGGTAACGGACGAGAAAAAGATAATGACCGCGCCGACATATAATACCGTATTCATGGAAGATAAGATGGAAGCCGGAATATCGATTTTCGTTTCGGAAACAGGGGAATCGCAGGAAATGGCGGGGTGCAGCGGTTCCCGCCGGAAGCGGCAGATCAGCAAGCCGCTGAATAAGGAAGAAACAATGACGGAAATCCATAATAACAAACCGATTTTGATGCTGCCGAGATATGCGCCCCCTACGATAGACGCCATAAAAATCGGACCAACGCTGTTTGTAAAAGAAGAAAGCCGCGCAGCTTCGTCCGCCGTAATATCGCCGCGTTCTTTCAAATCGCACGTTATTTTCGCGCCGATCGGAAATCCGCAGAGCCAGCCGAGCAGGATGGCGGCGATGCAGCTGGCCGGTAATTTCAGAATACGGTTCGTCAAAGACTTTAACGGGCTGCAGATGCGCGTCAGAAAACCGCTGGATACAATGATCGAAGACAACACATAGAAGGGGAACATGGTGGGAAGAACCGTGTTCAGAAACATCATTACCGCATTTCTTGTCTCGGGGACGCAGCTGCCGCTGAACAAAACGAATAAAACAATCAATATAAAAGAAAACAGACCGATTATAAAAGAGAGAAACATGCAGCGCACCGCCTAAACAAGAGATCCATAATATATTTATGCCGGATATGGACAATTATCACGGGAAAGTGTAAAATAATACAGATCTGAGAATATTTTTCCGGGAACGGAGGAAGGATGGAACGATGCCGATTAAAATACCGAACGATTTACCGGCAGCGGAGACGCTGCAAAAGGAACATGTGTTTGTGATGCATGAAAATATGGCATTTCATCAGGATATCCGACCGCTCCGGATTGCGATTATGAATTTGATGCCGACAAAAATCGTTACCGAAACGCAGCTTCTGCGCCTGCTCAGCAATTCGCCGCTCCAGGTAGAGCCGACGTTGCTCCATCCTGCGACACACCGCTCGAAAAATACTTCTCTTAGTCACTTAAATGCGTTTTATGTGACGCCGGAGGATATCCGCGACCAAAAATTTGACGGTTTGATCATTACCGGCGCTCCTGTGGAACAAATGCCGTTCTGCGAAGTCGGTTATTGGGAAGAATTATGCCGCTTAATGGAATGGTCCCGCATGAATGTAACGACGACGCTCCATATCTGCTGGGGTGCGCAGGCAGGCTTATATTACCATTATGGAATCGATAAATATCCGCTGGGTAGAAAACTTGTCGGCGTTTATGAACATAAGTCGCAGAATCGTGTCGCCCGTTTGCTGCGCGGCTTTGACGATTGTTTTTACGTTCCGCATTCCCGCTATACGGAAATCCGCATAAAAGATGTGGAAAAAGAAGCGGCGCTGGATATTCTCGCGACTTCAGACAAGGCGGGCTTATGCATTTGCGCTTCTCATGACAGGCGGCAGATTTTTATGCTCGGCCATCTGGAATATGACCGCGATACTTTAAAGCTGGAATATGAAAGAGATCTTGCCAAGGGACTCCATCCCGCGCTTCCGGAACAGTATTTTCCGGAAGACGATCCCGCAAGAACGCCGTATTTTAAATGGAAGAGCCACGCGTATCTGCTGTATGCCAACTGGTTGAATTATTATGTATATCAGGCCACACCGTATGATCTGAGCAATATCAATATGGAATTTAAACCTCCGGTAGGCCATGAAGGATAGAGAATGAAATTTGTATTTTCTCTGTTTTCATTGTATAATAAACAGGAATTTGGGACGAAACAAGAGAACTGGGTAGGGCATGGTGTCTGATGCGGCGGAAAAAGCAATATATTAAAAAAGAAAAAAAATGGAATGTGATTTTTACGCTGATTACGATTGTCATCGTTATGATTGTCATCGCAATCATTGAATTACTGCCGGGCCGCGTGCCGGAACTCGGTTATTCCGATATGAACGGCGTAGGCCGCTCCTTTTTATATCCGTTCGTATTTCTCGATGGCAGCAGCAACCTGTATCTTATGAAAGAAGATCATACGGTCGTCCCTGTTGACGATCATGTTACGAGTCCGCTGCACGATTCCGCGAACGGCAAGATCTATTATTTAAAAAATAATGTACTGCATGAATATTCGCTGAAAACCAACAGCAGAATCGTACTCAATGAAAATATTGCCGGATACAGCTTGATGGGAAACCGCAGAGCGATCGTCTGTACGGATCTTTCCAACGAAATCCTGCTGTATATGTTTAAGGGGAATCAGACGAAACGCTTAAGCGAGTCGGGAGATGGCCAGTCCGCTGCCTCCTATACCGTTTCCGCGGAAGGGGTTTTGTTCGCCGACGGCAGGAAACTGGTATACAGCGACTATATGGGCCGGACACATATCATTACGGAAAATCTCAACACCGCAAAACGATTTTATTTATCGGATGACGGCAGCAGGATCTGTTATTTCGAGAATGACAATATGTATATTGCGGGCATCGACGGCGAGCCGATCCAGAGGGCGGTTAACGGGCGGCCTGTAGTATCTCAGAAAGAACCGGTCCTGATCCTGCCATCGACAGGAGAGCTGGACAGCAACGGCGGAATCCCGTTTAAATACTTTCTGAGCGACATCAGCGTGGTATATCATCCGGAAGACGAGATGGCTTCCGAATATACGGCAGGTTCGCTCCAATATTTTACCGGCGGTAAATTAGAACAAATCGCCGCAAACGTTTATAAAATTATTTATTATTCGCAGGAAGACGATTTCCTGCTGTATTCCGTGCTGAACGAGAGTAAAATGGATATCTATATGACGTCCAAGGGGAAAAAACCCGTGAAACAAATCAGCTGCGGAATCAATGATACGTTTGTTTTTGATGACAGGACAAATTATTTATATTATCAGGAAGAGGATGGAACGCTTTACAGGTATGATATCTATGACGTGAAATTAAAAACGGTTAAAATCGCGGAAAATACGAGAAATATCTATAATTACTATAACAAACCGTTTGTCGCGTATGACGAAACGCTGCGCGGCGAAACGTATTTGATTTTGAAGAACAAAATCGAGAGAATCGATTCCAATTTTGAAAAAAGGCTTTACGGCAGAAGCAATGAAATTTATTTGCTATGCCGGCAGAATGCGGATGGACTGATCACGCTGGATTATGTTGTGGAGGATAAGCTGACGAGAATTGCCAACAATGTCGGAACAAATCTCTTTTTTGACAGAGATATGGAATATATTGTATATAACGAGGGTGAAATGCTTTATATTTGGCATGCCGGCGAGATAACGTGCCTGGGCGAGTATCCGAATATCAAAGCGGTGGATATTGTAAAATGATGGCAGGCAATACGGAAAAAATCAAAATTTGGATCACGGTATCGATACTGTTTTTCTTTGCTGTATCTGCAACGGGCTGCGCGGATCCTTTATTTCATTCGCCGCCGACGCTTTCCGTCCCCACCCCGAACGTCGTTATTCCGCCGACGGGCAGCGCCGGTACGGTGCCTACCAAAACGCCGGACTCCGAGCAGGAAATACATTTTAGCGATCCGGCACTGGAAGAATTTGTAAGAAAAGAATTGAACAACAAAATCGGACCGATCCGACGGGCGGATATCGAACCGATTCGAAAACTCGAAATGAACGTGTATAAAATATATAATATCGATTCACTCCAGTATTTTACGAACCTGGAAGAACTTTATTTATATGGCAATTATATTACGGACTTTTCGGTCCTGGAAAAGCTGCCTTCTTTAAAAAAATTAAATATTGGCAGGAACTATAATGTCTCCAATCCGAGTTCGTCCGGAAATACGGGGCTTGATCTTTCTCCCCTGAAAAACTTAGTGCTGTTGGAGGAACTCGATATTTCTGAAAATATGCTGACGGACCTGACGGTGATCGGATCGCTGCCCGCGTTGCAGACGCTGACGGCGTGTAAAAACCGTATTTCCGACATTACGCCGCTTTCCGGCTGCAAATCGCTTACATACGTAGATTTATCCGATAATTTTATCATGAATGCGGATAATACGGTAAGCGGTATTACCGATTTATCTCCTTTATACGGCAATCCCCACCTCAGGACATTGATTGCAAGCAATAATTTGATTAAAAATATTGACGGAATCGAAGCAATGCCGGAGCTTTCTTTTCTCGATCTTTCTTCAAATCGTCTCGATTCCGTGGCGCCGCTTGCCGGTGTCAGAAAGCTGGAAACTGTTCGGCTCCGCGAAAATTTGATTCCCGCGCTGGATTCTCTGAAGGATAATACGACGATTCGATCGCTCGATGTTTCTTACAATCTGTTATCAAATTTCGATGTCATCAGAACGATGCCGGCGCTGCGCAATCTCGTGTGGGAAGGAAATAACATTCAGGATTACGCGGCAATCGATGAATTCGAGGCGCGTATGGCGGAACGGCAGAATACTTGATTCATCAAAAAGGAAGCAATATGAACGAAGACAACATCAACAGAAAACAGATCCAGTGGTTCCCGGGACACATGGCCCGTGCCCGGCGGATTTTAGCGGAAAATTTAAAATTGGTGGACGTGGTAATCGAAATCGTCGATGCCAGGATTCCGTTTTCCAGCAGAAATCCGGAAATCGATAAAATCCTCGGGCAAAAGCCGCGTGTGATCATCGGCAATAAAAAAGACCTTTCCGATCCGAAACGGAACGGATTTTGGAAAAATTATTATGCGGCTAAGGGAATCCGCATGTACTATACGGATTGTAAAAGCGGAGCGGGCGTAAAAGATGTCGTAACGGCGCTGCGCGATGCTATGACCGACAAATTCCGCCGGTTTGAAGAAGCGGGGCGGCGCGCCCCCGTGATCCGTGCGATGGCCGTGGGAATTCCGAACGTAGGAAAATCTTCCCTGATCAACCGCATCGTGGGGCGCGGCGTGACGGTGACGGGGGACAAACCCGGCGTAACGCGGAACAAGCAGTGGCTGAGAATTCATCCGGAAATCTACCTGCTCGATACCCCGGGGCTGTTATGGCCGAAATTCGAGGATAAACGGTGCGCCTACCGATTGGCGGCGACGGGAGCGATTAAAAACGACGTGCTTGACGTGCAGGATATCGCGATATTTTTATTAAAATATATTGCCGAAAATTATCCCGGGCTTGCGGAGGAAAAATACGGTTTCACTCCGGAGGAAATTACGGATCCTGCGGATTATTTGGCCGTATGCGGCAGGCGCAGGGGCTGTCTGATGAAGGGCGGGGAGGTAGACACTTATCGTGCGGCAGGGATCGTTCTCGATGATTTCAGAAGCGGGAAAATCGGCCGCATCACTTTGGATGGCAGGGAGCTGCTGGATTCTGCGGGAGCGCCCGATGACGAATGAACGCTTTTTGGAATTATGCAGATATGAAAGCCGGCTGGCCGCCGAGGGATTCCGCCTGATCGCGGGCATCGATGAGGCGGAATCCCTCG
>CABQCN010000015.1 GCA_902462635.1 uncultured Oscillospiraceae bacterium | reverse complement strand
AAAATCGCAATAGGACTTCTTGCGCTATGGATTACAATTGCAATTTTTTTATTTCGCATGGCGATCTGCCGCAAAACTTTGATCCCTTTCAGAAAAAAGCGAAATAAAGAAGAAACGCCCGCGATGAAGGCTTACCGGGAGGGTGCCGAATGGCTCGCCGCATCGCCGTATGAAAAGCACACGATCACATCCTACGATGGCCTCCGGCTTGCTGGATATTATTTACCTGCCTTTCCTGCAGCGCAGGAACAAGCTCCGCAATGCATTCTGCTCTGTATGCACGGATACAGAAGCAACGCTTTTAAAGAATACGGCATTTACGGTAATTTCTATCATACGGATCTCCGCGCCGATCTGTGGATTCCGGATCAGCGGACTCATGGGGAAAGCGAAGGAAAATATATCTGTTACGGCGTGAAAGAACGATTCGACGTACAGGATTGGGTCGCCTATATCAACCGAATTTCAGAAAAACAGTACGGAAAGAAACTCCCTATTTATCTCCATGGCATCTCGATGGGCTGCGCAACAGTTCTTATGGCATACGCTCTTGGCTTCCCGGAAAATGTCAAAGGAATCATCGCAGATTGCGGTTATACCACGCCGGATGCCATATTCCGCCACATCGTAAAACACTCGTTCCACCTGCCTTGCTTCCCCATCATAAATATTTCCAACCAGATCTCCCGGGCAGTCGCAGGATTCGGTTTCAGCGATGCCTCCGCGCCCGACGCTCTGCGTAGCGCGGAGCCGCAAAAAATTCCGATTCTGTTTATCCACGGCGACAGCGATCACTTCGTGCCTGCAAAGATGGGTCTCCGGAATTACGAAGCCTATACTGCCCAAAAAAAGCTCCTTCTTGTAAAAGGAGCAGGACATGCAGTATCGTATTATATCGATAAAACCGCTTACGAGGCAGCTGTCAGGGAACTCATTTTTTCTCCACAATCTTTTTGATCGCCTTGAGCCGGGAGAACTCGCCCCGTTCTTTCTCCTCGATCGCATCCGAAACCTCGGCGATAATGCGCGTATAACGCGGGATCATAATATTCTTCAGCGCATTTGCACGCGTCTGCGTTTTATGGATATTGCGGTTCAGACGTTCCACGGCGCTGTGCACCTCAGCGTATCGCAGGCAAAGATCGCGTACTTTGCTAAAATGGAAAGCCGCCTCATCCAACGACAAATTCGTCTTATATAAACTCATATGCGGTTTCCGTTCCTGTACGGAACTCTGGCGGACCACGGGAATCTCCACACCCATTACGCTGTAAAATTTAATATCGATATCATGCACTTCCGGAATGCTCGCCGCAAGCGCAGCAACACGGTCCAGACCCATGCGGACATTGGTCTCGCGAAGCGCCGCCTCCGCAGCGGCCAGCGTATCTTGCAGCTCTTTCCGGATCTGCTTTTCCTGATCCGCCTGTTTCGCCAGTTCGCGCATCAGTAATTTACGCTTCAGATCCAGCATATCGTAGCCTTGCGTCGCCATCTTGAGGCTGTTGCGGGCATTTATCAAATTGCTTTTCGTAGGAGTGCTATACTGTGCCATATTTCTTTATCAACTCCGGATCAATGCGGTCGAGCTGGTCTGTGCCCAGAATCGCAAGCAATTTCCATCCCAGGTCGAGCGTTTCCGTGATCGATCTGTTCTCCTCATAAGACTGCGACAAGAATTGTTCTTCAAATTCCCGTCCAAAATCCATATATTTCCGATCTTCCGCGCTCAAGTCCTCTTCTCCGATAACGGAAGCAAGCGCACGGATCTCCTGCACCTTGGAATACGCCGAAAACAACTGGTTCGCCACGGCCGAATGATCCTCCCGCGTAAAACCTTTACCGATCCCGTCTTTCATTAAACGCGACAGCGAGGGTAAAATACTCACCGGCGGATAAACGCCCTTCTGGTTCAAAGCCCGGTCCATAACGATCTGCCCCTCCGTAATATATCCCGTCAAATCCGGGATCGGATGGTTGATATCGTCATTCGGCATCGTCAGAATCGGGATTTGCGTAACGGAACCCGGCCGGTCCTTCAACATGCCGGCCCGTTCATAAAGAGACGCAAGATCGCTGTATAAATATCCGGGATACCCTTTCCGGCTCGGAATCTCGCCCCGCGAAGAAGAAATTTCCCGCAGCGCCTCGCAATACGCCGTCATATCCGTCAAAATCACAAGCACATGGTAATTCTTCTCAAACGCAAGATACTCGGCCGCCGTCAGCGCGCAGCGCGGCGTAAAAATACGTTCGACCGCCGGATCATTCGTCAGATTGATATACATGACAACCCGGTTCAGAACACCGCTGTCGGCAAAAGAATTGCGGAAGAATTCCGCAACCTCATGTTTCACGCCAATGGCAGCAAACACAACAGCAAACTTCTCATCCTGGTTGACCAGCCCCGCCTGTTTCACAATCTGCGCCGCCAGTTTATCATGCGGCATACCGTTCCCCGAAAACACCGGCAGCTTCTGTCCGCGGATCAGCGTAATCAGACCATCGATGCTGGAAATCCCCGTCTGAATATAATTTCGCGGGTACTTACGCGAAATCGGGTTGATCGGCAGCCCGTTT
Source organism: uncultured Oscillospiraceae bacterium (assembly GCA_902462635.1). Lineage (GTDB taxonomy): Bacteria > Bacillota > Clostridia > UBA1212 > UBA1255 > Egerieisoma. The sequence goes on along the minus strand of CABQCN010000015.1, from coordinate 8,293 downwards.
ACATCACATTTCACCTCGGAATATACCGGTCCGAGTCCATCCGAAGGACGCCCCGCGCCATCGAACACTCTGCCAAGAATCTCCTCGGAAAGGCCCAGTTCCATCGGATGACCGAGAAACGTATTCGTAGAAGATCCCAAAGACATCCCCCGCGTCCCCTCAAAAACCTGTACGACCGCCGTACCGTCCTCAATATCTACAACATTACCCATACGTACGGTGCCATCGTCCAGATGAATCTCCACGAGTTCATCATACGCCACATTTTCCACGCCGCTTAGTACGATCAGCGGCCCATTGATCTTTCGGATCCCTGTATATTGAACGATCATGACAATCCCAGCCTTTCCTCAAAATGCGGCGGTTTCCATTGCGCCTTAGTATATAATACTCCTTTACGCAAATCTTGCAAGTGCCAGTGCAGAATAATCCCCCACGAATTCGCCGAGTCCCACGGGTAAAATCCGGCACACCGCGCTGCTGTAGCCGAGCGATTCCCGTTTAATGACGTCTTCGGCATACGGCAGCAGCAAATCGCTGCTTCTTGCAAACACGCCGCCGATCACCACCGCCTCCGGATTCAGGATATCAATCAGAATGCTGAGCATTTTTCCGAGCTTCTCCCCGCTGATCCGGTAAACCTCGATACATTTTGCATCTCCCGCATACGCGCCGTCCGCGATTTCCTTCGCCGACATCCCATCGGGGAGGCCAAGCAGTTTCCCGAGCTGCGCGATGCCGCCCCCGCTGCAAAATCCCTCATAAGAACCGGCTTTTCCATAGCCGACGGGGCCATCCTCTTCACAGCGTACATGACCGATCTCCCCTGCCATATCGGAAGTGCCCGAATATAGCTTTCCATCGATAATCAGTCCCGCGCCGAGTCCGGTACCAAACGTCAGGAACACCATATTCCGCGTCCCCCTGCCTGCGCCGAACATCCATTCCGCAACGGCGCACGCATTCGCGTCGTTCTGCAGCACGCACTCCACGCCGAAGATATCCGTAAAATATTTTACTACCTCAACACGGTCCCATCCCGGCAGATTCGGCGGCGATAAGACGATGCCACGCTTCGAATCAAGCGGCCCCCCGCAGCTGATGCCGATCCGTTTCGGCACGCCGTTATTTTTCTCCAGCAAAAGCTTCGTCTGTTCCGCAAACTCCTCTAAAACCTCCGCCGGACGCCGTTTGCCGCGCGTCTCCTCTTCCGGATTCGTCGGAAATTTAATTTTATCGGCAATCGTAAGCGCCGTCTCTCCTGCCCCCGTAAATTTCCCCAACGTTACGGCACATTTCGTACCGCCGATATCCAGGCCGATATAATATTCCTGCCGTTCCGCCATTGCGGGTAACCTCCTGTTGCATAATAAAAAAATACCGGCAGACCATAAGCCGGGTTCTGTCGTGGACGGTCATCTATCTACGCATACGCATTGCTGCGCAGCTTCAGCCACCTTCGGAGCTGTCGGACCAACGTAACGCTCCCTATGCGGTGTTGCTTCGGGTGGGGTTTACACGGCCGCCCGGTTACCCGGACGCCGGTGAGCTCTTACCTCGCCTTTTCATCCTTACCCGCGCTGCGGGCGGTTCTTTTCTGTTGCACTTTCCTTGGAGTTGCCTCCTCCGGCCGTTAACCGGCACCCTGTCCTGCGAAGCCCGGACTTTCCTCACCTGCCGCCTTTCGGCGCTGCAGCCGCGACCGCCAGGTCTGCCGGCGGAAGATAGTATAACATAGTTTGTTGTAAAAATAAATGTTTTATTGTATAATAGCTTGGTATTTTATTTGGATCACTTTTCAAGCACAAAGGAGTCGTTCTTCTAATGATCAATATCAAAGAAACGGAAAGATATCATATAAATCCCGCGCAGCTTATCGGGGATGCATTTGAAACGGCGTATACGCGGTATGCCGAAGAACAGCCCGTCGCGCCGCCCGATATCACGATGCCGATTTTCACCGGGATCAGCATGGGGCTGCTGTGCATTCTCTTCTTTCTCACGGGAATCGAATATGCAAATGAAAAAGTAACCTGGTTTGCGCTGGCAATCGTCTGCATCGCGTTCGGCGCGTATTCCGCTACAAAATATATCAAGAAGAACAAGCTGTATAAAAACGCCGCCGGGAAGCCAAGCACTATTAAATCCAAAAGAGAGAAATTTTTTTCGTTATTTCATAAAGACGGAGCCGAACTCCCCGATTCCATGCTGGCAGGAGAAATGCTCAAAATCATATCCCCGATCAACGGCAAGCAAAACGATCAGGTAAACAACAACGCAATCCGCGAAATTTCCGAAGAACTGGCGCAGATCAATAATCCGTCCCTGATGATCTGCAAATTAGTAAATCCCTGCGGGATATTCGACCAGCCCAAAAGAAGGCTCTATTTTAAGGAAGAAAACGGGAAATACGTATTTTTCGATTCCGATTGGATGAAACCGAAAGGCGAAATCGTCTGCGAAGAAGACGACATTGTTTCTTACGGGGAATATGCAAAATACACCGGAATCAATCCGGCAGGCGGCAAAATCCGGCAGGATGCCGTCATCGTCGAAGCCCAGGATGCCGAACATCATATTTATTTTGAATTTCAAAGCGAAAGCCTGCCGAAACTCAAGAAAACATTTTCTTCTAAAAAAGAAAAGAAATAGTATTCAGCGCAGTTGTTCAAGCGCGGACAGGAACGCCTCGTCGTACCGCAAGCCGGTCACCATATGCCGATGGCCGCCTTCCCCGCCTGTGTATAGAATTACGTCGCACAGCTTATTTTTATTTTGAAAAATACTGCGTTTTATTTTCATATGCGAAATCTTCGCAGCGTAAAACGATACCGTATGGATATTCAGCCCTTTATAATAGCAAAGCGTCACCATTTTTATATTTCCGCTTTCGTAAAAAATTCCTGCCTTGCGGAAGGCGATTACCCGGATCACCGCGAACAGCGCAAACGGTACCACAAGCATGAACACCGTAAATTTCGCCAGCTCTTCCCATGCGGGAAAATACGGCACGATAATCATTTTTGAGGTGAGAATTCCAATGACAATAATTACCGCGCATAGGATCAGGGGCGTGCGGATATAACGAAGAAAAGACTTCGGAGAAGGTTTCAGCGAATGGACTTCCACCCCTGCGCCAGGCGGCGCCCTGTGAAGCTCCGGGAGTAAAAGCTTGATGCAGCGGTCTACGGAACGTTCCGTCCCTGCGGGAATCAGCAGCGCTTCTTTCTTCCGCGCTTTTCCGTAACCCGTACATTGTATGAACGCCATATCAAGACCTAAGATCGACGAAATCAGATTTTGCCTGCGGTCAACGTAATTCACCGCGGAAACGCGGCAGATGCTTTTTGTTTTGGAGAAAAATCCATTTTCAAAATATAAGGAGTCCCCGCTGCGGTGCACCGCAAATTCGCTGTAGTATAAAAAATTGCGCAGAATCCCCAAAAGCTGGATCACGAGCACCGCAAGCGCGAGATAACCGGCGGCTTTGGCAACGACGCCGATAAATTCCGTCAGAATATTGCGCCCGATGATTTTCCCCGCGCGATTCACCAGCAATACCGTGTAAATCGTACTGGCAACCGTATCCGTGACGCACAGCGACAAAAAAAGAATTTCATAATATTTCGGCCGGTATGTTTTTCCAAAGCGCGGCATCGAAAAAAACTTTTCCCGGTCTTTGGATTTAATCGTAACATGCAGATCCGTCTGGTTTTGATACCCGCCTTCCGTATCGACATAAATGCTCTCCGCTTTCAGCAGGCGGTATAATACCGGGCGATGGCACGTAATCGACGTAATCGACTGCCTGCGGATCACCTTCTCGCTTTTATAGAAGACGCCTTTTTTCAGTAAAATTGAATCTGCCCCTGCCTTATATTTCACCGCACGCCAGTTGCAGACAGAAATTACAATCAGAAACACCAGCAGAAACACGTCGAGCCAGACGCCGGAAAGCCACGCTTTGAACGATTCCGGCTCCCGGATCAGCATATAATACGCGCCGCGCACCGTTGGAATCAGCAGCAGCGCCATTCTTTTATACATTTTCTGAATAATCGTTACCGGATGCGCTGTGTCCATTTTCTGACATACCTTTCCGCTTTCGTACTGTCTCCTACCGGCACAAAAACACAGCCGCCGGAAAAATAAAACGCAAGCACGACGACGCCCGTCATTCGTTCAAACGGGCCGCGCAGCTTCGTGATGTACACCACGCGCCGGAAATCTACATTCACAATGTATTTTAAAAATACGCCGTAACGGACATGCAGAATATTTCCTTCCAGAGAATGTGCAACGGAGCGCCCGAACAAAGGTGCAAAAACGCAGGTCCCGATCAGTATGACCAGCGCCAGCACACCCGCGATGCCCCATTTAAGCGCGATATGGAGTTTTATGACGTTGAATAAAATGTATACCGCCGCGCCGAGTATCACTGCGAGCGTAAAAATATACATTTCAACCGCAAGCGTTATTCTTCCGGCCTCTTTATGCATCGAAGATCTTCCAATCCAATCCAATTAACCCAAACCGGTTTTCGGAACCATGTGATCTGCCGTTTCGCATAATTTCGCGTACCTTGTTTTATCCGCTCTACTGCCGTTTCCAGGTCATATTCGCCGTGAAAATAGGCGATCATTTCTTTGTAGCCGATCGCCTGCAGCGCCGTCCTGCCAAACGATTTTTGTTGGGTTTCACCATGAGTATATGCATTTTCGCACATTTTTATAACATGACGCACTTCTTCCGCCAGTCCGGCCCGCAGCATACGGTCTACCCTTTGATTGATTCTTTCATATAACAGATTCCGATCCGTTTCCACCGCGTACACCTTGCATTCCAGTTCCGGCGGCGTGGATTTCGACGCGCGGTTCCGCTGCGCAAGCGTCATGCCTGTTTTCCGTTTCAGGCCGACAGCGCGAATCACGCGTTTTATATTATTAAAATGGATCTGCTCCGCCGCTTGGGGATCTTCTTTCTGTAAAAGCGCATGCAGCGCTTGCGCGCCATTCTCCCGCGCAAAACATTCCAGTTCCGCACATTCGTCCGGATCCAGATCCACGGATGCCGCATACTGTATGTTCTCCACAAGCGCATTGATATACAAGCCGGTGCCGCCCGTTATAATCGGCAATTTGCCGCGCTGCGCCGCCGCGCGGATACAGCGCCGCGCCGCCTGCGCATATTGCGCTACGCTGTACGCTTCCCACGGACAGACCACATCCAGCATATGGTGCGCGATGCCATCCATTTCTTCCGCATCCGGCTTTGCCGTACCGATATCCATATATTTATAGATCTGCATCGAATCGGCGGAAATGATTTCACCGTTGAATTTATGCGCAAGTTCGATAGAAACCGACGTTTTACCGGATGCCGTAGGCCCCGTGATCACAAGCGCCTTTACAGGCATCTTTTAAACCTTCTTTCCAATTCGTGCTTCGAAATGCTGACCGTAATCGGTCTGCCATGCGGGCAAGTGCCGGAATTTTCAAGCTGTGCCAGCTTTTTGAGCAGCTCCTCGATTTCAAAATGGGAAAGCTTCTTATGTGCCTTTACAGCGGCTTTGCATGCCATTGTATAAATTTCCTCATCCGTGTGCCCTTCCGATTTTTTATTCTGCAAACCGGCTAAAACCACATCTTCAATGTTGCATCCTTCCAGGATCGACGGCACGGCGCGGATCAGTACGGTGTTTCCTCCGAAATCATCGATTTCAAAACCTAAGGACTCGTAAAAATCCAGATTGTCCCGCAGCGCCATATACTCTGCAGGCGACAGCTGCAGCGTAATCGGCACAAGCATCGGGCTGACCGCTTCACAAGGGCTTTTCAGAATTTCTTTGATCTCCTCATATTTGATCCGCTCATGCGCAGCGTGCTGGTCGATCATCACAATTTCGTCTCCATACTGTAAAATAATATAGGTCTCGAATACTTGTCCGACGATCGTCCCGTCCGTATAAACATTCGTGCTATTATACAGCACCTGCTGTTCTTGTTCCGCTTTTCTCTCCCCTGACTGCCGCAGCGGTTCCCCCGCGGTTTTTATTGTCTCCGCTTTCTGTAAAATCGATTCTTCCGGCTCCTTCGGAGACGTTTTTTCTGTTAAAGTCTCCGCTTCCTCACGTACTTCCGGATACCTGTTCCAAATCTCCGGCAATACGTGCTGCTTGGAATCCGGCGGCGCCGGCGCAGGAATCTCGGCGATCGGCGGCACGGCAGGCATATCATAAACCGGTTCGGCCGCCTTGTTGTCATATAAGAGGGCATTTGTGAGTCCGTGATAGACTGTTTTATAAATCGTTCCTTCGTCCGAAAAACGGACCTCCGCTTTGGTCGGATGCACGTTCACATCCACCTTTGACAACGGAACTTCCAGCATCAGGACGGCAAAGGGAAATTTATTCTTCATCGTAACTGTTTTATACGCCTCGTCTAGTGCCAAAGTAATTGTCTTCGATTTGATACATCTGCCGTTGATATAGAAAATCTGGCGGCTTCGGTTCGAGTATACGGCATCCCGAATACCCGCAAAACCCACAATCGCATATCCATCCTGCTCATATTTTACAGGCAGAACAGACGCGGCAATCTCTTTCCCATAGATACTGTACAGGACGCTTTTTAAATCGCCGTTGCCCGGCGTACGGAAGACCTCCGCCCCGTTCGACAGCAGGCGGAAAGAAATATCCGGATTGGCAATCGCCAGTTTCTGCAGGATATCTGCAATATAGGAAGCCTCCGTACTGTCCTTTTTCAAAAATTTATACCGCGCGGGCGTATTGTAAAAAAGATCCCGCACCGTGATCACGCTGCCTTTTGCCGCGCCGCGCATTCCCGTTTCCAGTACTTCGCCGCCTTTCATATGGACATAGACTCCGTTTTCCGCGTCCTGCGTTTTACTCAGAAGCTCTATATCCGAAACCGCGGCAATACTCGCCAGCGCTTCCCCCCGGAAGCCCAAGGTTTCGATCCGGTTGAGATCGTCGCTCGTACGGATCTTACTGGTTGCATGTTTGTCGAATGCAATCACCGCATCATCCGCTTCGAATCCGCAGCCGTTATCCGTAATCCGGATATATTTGACTCCGCCGGAGCGGATTTCGGCCGTAATAACGGAGGCCCCCGCATCGATCGCGTTTTCGGCCAGTTCTTTTACTACGGAAGCCGGCCGTTCGATCACCTCGCCCGCAGCAATCTGGCAGGCGGTCAGCTCGTCCAGAACAATAATTTTACTCATGATATCACCCGCTTTGGCTCACCGATAAATTTTTATCCGATGCTGGCGCCGAACGGCATAAGCGCCAGTTTTGCAAATTTAAAATACTGTTTTCCAAAAGGAATGCCGATAAGCGTAATACAAAACAGCACGCCCAGCGCCGCATACCCAAGCGCCATCCAAAGGCCGTTGACGATCAGCCAAATAATATTGACGATCATTCGGCCCGCGCCGCCGCCGTAAATGATTTCTTTGCCAAACGGGGCGAACGCCAGCGTACCAAATTTAAAGCACTGTATCCCATAGGGGATGCCGATGAGCGTAATACACCATAAAAGTCCGGAAAGATACCATGACAATCCGCAAATCAATCCTCCGAATAAAAACCATAAAATATTTCCCACGATCCGCATTTATTCCGCCGCCTTCCTGAGTGTTTCTCCCGTCAATCTGTAGCCGGTCCATTCATCCATTGGCACCGCACCCATAGATAAATAAAAATCGATGCTCGGCTGATTCCAGTCCAGGCAGGACCATTCCAGCCGCCCGCAGCCTTCCTCCACAGCAATCGCCGCCAGCTTTTTGAGCAGTCCCTTTCCATAACCCTTTCCCCTGTACTCCGGCAATACGAACAAATCCTCCAGGTATATTCCGGCTCTGCCGAGAAACGTAGAAAAATTATAAAAATACAGCGCAATTCCCACTTCTTTCCCATCTTGCAGCGCAAACAATACGTTTGCTTTCTTCCGGTCGAAAATCCATTCCTCCAAAAGCGCTTCCGTCGCTACCACGTCGTCCGTCATTTTTTCATATTCCGCAAGCCGGTTTATAAAATCAAGAATCACTCCCGTATCCTTCCGCTCCGCAACTCTAAATTCCAGCATTATATTCGTCTCCTGTCTCTGTATATATATATGACCGCACGGCGGCCTTTTGTGAAATTATACCAAATAAGACAAATCTTCACAAGAAATCTTCTATAAATAAAAAAGACGGGTACGCCTGATCGGGCGTCCCGCCTTTCGCAATCGATTCTATATTATATAAAATCAATCATTGATTCTTTTTT
>CABQCN010000014.1 GCA_902462635.1 uncultured Oscillospiraceae bacterium | reverse complement strand
TACCGGACCTCCCCGGGACCGTTGACCTCGATCGCCGCGATTCTCGTATAACCGGCGAGCTTCTTCCCGTTGTTTCCCCAATATAGATTATACCCTCTGAGCCTGTTTCCGGAAGCGGGGGAGATCACGAGTTCGCCCGCGGCGAAACCTCTTGTTCCGGAGGCGCGTAAGTAGGTAACGGCTGCCGGAAGGAAAGCCATATCATCTGCCTCTGTCATTTTTACCCTCGCTTTCTGCAATTTTTATACGGGGAATAATAGCATAGTTCCCGTAGAAATGCAACGGCGGAATCTGCGGAAAAAAGATAAGATTTAACAACAGAAAATGAAATAATATGATATAATTATAAACATCTGGATACAATATAAAAGAGGCGGTGTTTGTCATTGAAAAATAAAATTATAAAAGCCGTACTGATCGTGGCAGGCTCCTTTATTACCGGACTCGGCCTGAATTTATTCTTAGAGCCGAACGGAATCGCGCCGGGCGGCATTTCCGGTATTGCCGTACTGATCAACAAACTTGCCGGCGGGATCATCCCTGTGGGCGCGCTGACCTTGGGATTGAATATTCCTCTTTTTATTTTAGGCTATAAAGTGCTGGGCAAAGAATTCATTATAAAAAGCGCGGTCGGAACCGTATTATATTCTGTGATGATAGATGTCACGGTATATCTGGTCGCTCCGATGCAGCGCTTTCTCTCTACGGAGAGTTACGGGGAAAGCGGGCATACCATGCTGTATGCCATTTGGGGAGGACTTATGATGGGAATGGGCTTCGGCATGATTTTCCGCGGCGGCGCCACAACGGGCGGCACGGACATCGGCGCCAGGCTTTTACAGCGTAAAATGAGCTGGATGACGCTCGGGCAGCTGGTGCTTTCTCTCGACGTCCTGTTCCTTTTTGTCGTCGCATTGATTTATCAATCCGTAATCGCCGCAATGTATACGGGGGTTGCGGTGTTTATTTCCTCCAAGGTAATCGACCTTGTGGAAGCCGGCGTGAACTATGCGAAGGAAATTTATATTTTTACGGAAAATCCCGCCGAAATGTCGGAAGAGATCATGCGGCAGCTGAGCCGCGGCGTTACAAAGCTGAACGGAGAAGGGATGTATACCGGCAAGCCGGTCGCCATATTATGGTGCGTCGTATATAACCGCCAGGTTCCGCAGCTCAGAAGGATCGTGGACAGACATGATCCCGATGCGTTTATAATCGTAAACGAAGTGCGGGAAACCAAAGGCCTGCGTGAGTGATACGTCCGGATTCGTCTTCTCGTTAACAATTAGTTAATTTACTGACGGATTCTTATTCATAAATGTATTGTAAGATATACGACGTCGGGGGCAATAGTAACCGTTCTCTTCATTTTAACCGATTGTGAATCTCTCCCCTAATAATTCACAGAAGAACGTTACGTTGCTTCCTTCTTTTTATATTTCTTTCGTTCACAAAAAGTTTTTATTTGAAACCCCTTAAAAATGAAAAAAAAGCTTGCCAACCATAGTCTGAAAGAGTATAATTCGCCTGTTGCGACTTGACAGACTGAGAAGCAGGAGATTGCTGCCGCACGGATGATCGCGTGTACAGGCAGGGAACTCATGTGGAGAATGTCCGATTCGTGAAACCGGGCGGCAAGTCATGCACTGAATCTGTGTGATGCTGTATGTTCAGATGTTTTCTATGCCCAGGTTGAAATCCTTCCGGAGAGGGATATTTCAATTTGGTTTTTTTATTGAAAACGGCAGGAAACACACGGCATGGTGACAGAAAATAAAGTGCAAGCTGTGATACGTAACAAACATCTAACGGAAAGAGGTTTATGTATGGCAAACAAACAAAAGATCAGAATCAAATTGAAGGCTTATGATTTCCAGCTGCTGGATCAGGCCGCGCAGAAAATCGTCGATACGGCGAAGCGTACGGACGCTGTCGTTTCGGGACCGATCCCGCTGCCGACGGACAAAGAGATCGTTACGATCCTCCGCGCTCCTCATAAATATAAGGATGCGAGAGAACAGTTCGAAATGAGAACGCACAAAAGATTGATCGATATCCTGATGCCTTCTCCGAAAACAGTAGATGCATTGATGCGCCTGGACCTTCCCGCGGGCGTGGATATAGAAATCAAAGTCAAACAATAATGCGGACCGCATTACCCTGGTTCTTTAAATTATAAATTGGAGAAAGAACCGGTCAAGTTCCCACAGGGGGAACCAATAACCATTTAGGAGGTAAAGCTGTAAATGAAAAATTTTATTTTAGGAACAAAAGTCGGAATGACCCAGATTTTTGACGAGGATGGCAAATGTACTCCCGTCACGGTAGTTCTTGCAGGTCCCTGCACCGTGGTTCAGAAGAAGACCGCGGAAACCGACAGTTACGGCGCTGTAAAGCTTGCTTATCGGGAAGTGGAGAAGAAAAAGCTGAACAAGCCCGACCGAGGCCTTTTTGATAAGCTCGAGATGGGCGGTTTCAAATATCTCAGAGAATTCAAGCCTGAGAACGTAGAGTCATTTGAAATCGGACAGACGATCACCGTTACGGATATGTTCAAAGACGGAGACAGCGTCGACGTCAGCGGTACATCAAAGGGGAAAGGATATCAGGGCGCCATTAAAAGGCATGGACAGAAAATCGGACCGATGACGCACGGCTCCAAATATCACAGAGGCGTAGGCTCCATGGGCGCGAATACGGATCCCGGCAAAGTTTTTAAAGGCAAGAAAATGCCTGGACACATGGGTTTCGAGAGAGTTACCGTTCAGAATCTTATGGTAGTCAAGGTGGACGGTGAGAGGAATCTTCTTCTTATCAAGGGCGCGATTCCGGGACCGAAGGGCGGACTGCTTGAAATCAGAGAATCTGTTAAAGCGTGACGCAGAAGGAGGAAGAAATTATGCCAAAAGTTAATGTATATGATATGCAAGGGAACATCGTCGAGGAACTCGAACTTGACAGTAATATATTCGAAGTGGAGATCAACACGCACTGCATGCATATGGCGGTCGTCAACAATCTTGCCAACAAGCGCCAGGGTACGCACTCTACGCTGGTGAAAAGCGAAGTGCGCGGCGGCGGCAAAAAGCCTTACAGGCAAAAAGGTACAGGCCGTGCGAGACAGGGAAGCACGAGATCCGCGCAGTGGATCCACGGCGGTATCGTATTCGGTCCCAAACCGAGAGATTACAGCTATACGATTCCCAAAAAAGTGAAAAGACTGGCGTTGAAGTCCTCTCTTGCGAGCAAGGCGGGCGACGGCGATATCATCGTACTCGATACCTTGCATTTTAACGAAATTAAAACGAAGAACATGGTTAACGTTCTGAAAAATCTCGGCGTGGAGGGCACGGCGCTCGTCGTAATTCCCGAGAAAGATTTGAACGTCGTAAAATCCGCAAGCAATCTCAAGGGAATCGAAACGGCTTACGTAAACACGATCAATGTATATGACATCCTGCGTCACGGTAAATTCATCGTAACCAAAGACGCGTTAAGTAGAATTTCGGAGGTGTACGCATGAACGAATTTGATATCATAGTTCGTCCCCATATAACCGAGAAGAGCACCGATGCCGCGGCAAACGGCAAATATACGTTTGTTGTCGATATCAACGCAACGAAAATCGATGTGAAAAAAGCGGTTGAGAAAATTTTCGGCGTCAAGGTTCTGGCTGTCAACACGATGCGCTGCGAAGGAAAGAAAAGAAGCCGCAGGCAGGAATCCGGAGTATCCGTCGGTTATACCCCAAAATGGAAAAAGGCAATCGTTACGATTGATCTGGATCCTAAGCCGGAAGAATACACGGTAGGCGGAGAAAAGAAAACCAAAAAGTACAAGAATGCAATCGAAGACTTCGGATTCGTTCAGTAAGTGTAGGAGGACAGGAAAATGGCTATAAAAAAGTATAATCCAACAACCCCTTCAAGAAGATCGATGACAGTATCCACCTTCGAGGAGATCACGGGGAAAAGCGAAATCAAAACCTTGATGGCTCCTGCGAAAAAGAATTCCGGAAGAAACTCCTACGGAAGAATTACGGTGCGTCATCGCGGCGGCGGGGCGAAGAGACAGTACAGAATGATCGATTTTAAAAGGGAGAAAGACGGAATTCCGGCAAAAGTTGCTTCTATCGAATACGATCCGAACAGGTCTGCGAATATCGCGCTTCTGGTGTATGCAGACGGCGAAAAGAGATATATTCTCCATCCCGACGGACTCAAGGTAGGACATACGATCGTATCCGGACCTGAAGCCGACATTTTACCGGGAAATGCGCTCGCACTTGCCGATATTCCGGTCGGTACGGTAATCCACAACATCGAAATGAAGCCCGGGAAGGGCGCGCAGCTCGTAAGATCTGCGGGAGCTTCCGCGCAGCTCATGGCGAAAGAAAACGGTTATGCCCAAATCCGCCTCGGTTCCGGAGAAGTCCGTATGATTCCGATCCTCTGTAAAGCGACGATCGGCCAGGTAGGAAATCTCGATCATGAGAATATCTCCCTGGGAAAAGCGGGACGCAAGAGATGGATGGGGATCCGCCCTACGGTCCGCGGCGTTGTGATGAACCCCTGCGACCACCCGCACGGCGGCGGCGAAGGCAAATCTCCTGTCGGTATGCCGAGTCCTGTTACTCCTTGGGGGAAACCGACTCTCGGATATAAGACAAGAAAGAAAAACAAAGCTTCCGACAAGTATATCGTCAGAAGAAGAAACCGCAAGTAATCGCAAGGAGGTTGCAACATGAGTAGATCAGTGAAAAAAGGCCCTTTCGTCCAAGAAAGGCTTTTAAAGAGAATCGAAGCTATGAACGAGAAAAATGAAAAAATCGTTATAAAAACATGGTCCAGGGCATCGACGATTTTTCCGCAGATGGTCGGTCATACGATCGCGGTACACGACGGCAGAAAACATGTGCCGGTATACGTTACGGAAGAAATGGTCGGGCACAAGCTCGGTGAATTTGCTCCTACGAGAACTTACAGAGGTCATGTGAACAAGAGTGAAAAATCCAGCTCTGTCAAGCGCTGATGAAAAGGAGGAATTTCTTTGGAACGAAAAATTATGAGTGAATCCGAGCTTCTCTCGAGAAGAGAAGAGCTCATCGAACAATATAACTCCCAGTCACGTCAAAGCAAGAAGCCTTTTATACTTTCAAAGCGTGAACGCAAGGTGCTGGGGATCGGAAGGGATCAAGGCAAAGCTACGCTTAGCAACGCCAGAATTTCTTCCCGGAAGGTCAAGATCGTTCTTGATCTGATCAAAGGAAAAGATCTCGCCGAAGCATACGCGATCGTAAAATTCACGCCGAAAGCGGCATCCGAGCTGATTTATAAGCTCCTGCATTCCGCCGAGGCGAATGCCGTAAACAACTTCGAACTCGACAGTGAAAAGCTCTATGTCGCTGATTGTTATGCGAACCAGGGTCCTACCCTCAAAAGGATGCGGGCCGTCGCAAGAGGACGCGGAACGCGTATCAACAAGAGAACGAGCAGTATAACGGTAGTGTTGAAAGAAAGAGACGAATAGAGGAGGTTGAATATGGGACAAAAAGTTAATCCTCACGGACTGAGAGTCGGAGTTATTAAAGATTGGGATTCCAAATGGTATGCGAACAAAAAGAATTTTGCGGATTATCTCATAGAAGATAATAAAGTCAGAGTGCATATAAAGAAAAAATTATACAGCGCCGGCATATCCAAAATCAAAATCGAAAGAACGGCGAATAAGCTGCTTCTCAATATAGAAACCGCGAAACCGGGGTTCGTAATCGGCAAAAACGGGGCTATTAAAGACGAGCTGAAAGCGGAACTCGAGAAAATGACGGGTAAAATCGTTTCGATCAACGTTCTCGAAATCAAGAACCCGGATATGGACGCGCAGCTGTGCGCAGAAAATATTGCAAGCCAGCTCGAAAGACGTATCACCTTCCGCAGAGCCATGAAGCAGGTAATGCTGCGGACGATGCGTTCCGGCGCACTGGGAATCAAAACGGCGTGCAGCGGTCGGCTCGGCGGTGCGGAAATCGCACGCAGCGAGCATTACCATGAAGGCACGATTCCCCTGCAGACGCTGCGGGCCGATATCGATTACGGTTTTGCCGAAGCAAACACCACCTACGGAAAAATCGGCGTAAAAGTCTGGATTTATAAAGGAGAAGTACTTCCTGCTATTAAAGCCAATCAGAAGGCGAATTCAGAAGGGAGCGGAGAGTAATTATGTTGATGCCGAAAAGAGTAAAGCACAGAAAAGTGCAGAGAGGCAGAATGAAAGGCACCGCTATGAGAGGCAACGTCGTTTCTCAGGGTGAATTCGGTCTCCAGGCCACGGAATGCGGCTGGATTACGAGCAATCAGATCGAAGCGGCCCGTATCGCGCTGACGCGTTCCATTAAAAGAGGCGGTAAAGTTTGGATTAAAATATTCCCGGATAAACCGGTTACGAAGAAACCTGCGGAAACGCGAATGGGTTCCGGTAAAGGTTCCCCCGAGTATTGGGTAGCCGTCGTAAAGCCGGGCAGAGTCCTGTTCGAGGTCGCCGGAGTCAGCGAAGAATTATGCAGAGAAGCGCTGCGCCTTGCGATGCACAAACTTCCTGTAAAGTGTAAAGTAATCGCTCGCGAACATACGGAAACGGAGGGTGCTGTAGATGAAGGCTAAAGAATTCAACGAAAATTTAAGCAAAATGTCGCTTGAAGAATTAAAAAAAGAAGAAGCGTCTTTGAAAGAAGAACTCTTCCGGCTTCGTTTCAAAAACGCTACGAGTCCGATCGAGAACCCTATGAAATTGAAGTTCTTAAAACGTGATATCGCGAGAGTCAAAACGGCAATCAGGGCAAAAGAACTTGCTGCGGAGCAGCAGTGATCCGCTTCGGAAGGAGGTAGTTTAATTTGGCAGAAAGAAACTTAAGAAAAACAAGAGTTGGTAAGGTTGTAAGCGATAAAATGGATAAGACCATCGTTGTTGCGGTCGTCGACAGCGTCAAGCATCCGTTATATAAGAAAGTCGTTAAAACCACATATAAATTAAAGGCTCACGACGAAGCGAATGAAGCAAAGGTGGGAGACACCGTAGAGGTTATGGAAACGAGACCTCTGAGCAAGGACAAACGGTGGAGACTTGCTTCGATCATCGAAAAGGCCCGCTAAGGCACACAGGAGGTAAAGGTTATGGTACAAGTACAAACTCGACTCAAAGTAGCAGACAATACCGGTGCAAAAGAATTGATGTGCATTAAAGTGCTCGGCGGAAGCAAGCGTCGCTATGCCAATATCGGTGATATTATCGTTTGTTCCGTAAAAGCTGCTGCTCCGGGCGGTATGGTTAAAAAAGGAGACGTCGTGAAGTGCGTAATCGTACGTACGAGAAGGGGCGTGCGCCGGGAAGACGGCACTTATATCAGATTTGATGAAAATGCCGCCGTTCTGATCAAAGACGATCTCAACCCCAGAGGAACGCGTATATTCGGACCTGTAGCGAGAGAGCTGAGAGAAAATGATTTCATGAAAATCGTTTCGCTTGCTCCCGAAGTTCTTTAATCGGAGGGATAATAGTATGAGTATGAATATAAAAAAAGGCGACAAGGTAGTAGTTCTCAACACGCGCCGCCAGAAAGACAAGAACGGGAAACCCAAAACAGTTTCCGGAAAGATACTCGCGGTTTTTCCCGAAAAGGAACAGGTAATCGTAGAGGGATACAATATGGTCAGCAAGCATAAAAAGCCGAAGGGCCGTACGGAACAGGGCGGAATCATCAAAAAAGAAGCTCCCGTCCATGTTTCCAACGTTATGGTCGTCTGCCCGAAATGCGGACAGCCCACGAGAACGGGTCATAAAACCATTGAAGAAAACGGCAAGGAAATCAAAGTCCGTGTTTGCAAGAAAAAAGATTGCGGCGCTGTTATTCCTACCACCGATTATACGAAGTGATTTCGAAGGGAGGCTAATAAATGTTAAGGCTGAAAGAAAAATATAACAATGAAATAGCACCTGCGCTTAAAGAACAGTTCAAGTATAAAAGTGTTATGGAAATACCGAAGCTTGAGAAGATCGTCATCAACATGGGACTGGGCGAGGTAAAAGAAAATCCGAAAGCAATCGAATCCGCGATCAGCGATCTTACTTTGATTACGGGACAGAAGCCCATCGTAACGAAAGCCAAAAAATCCGTCGCTGCGTTTAAAGTACGCGAAGGGATGAATATCGGATGCAAAGTTACGCTCAGAGGCTTAAAAATGTATGCTTTTGCAGATAAACTCATCAATATTACGCTGCCGCGAATCAGGGATTTCCACGGAATTCCGGGAAATTCTTTCGACGGAAGGGGAAATTACGCGCTGGGGATCAGAGAACAGATCATATTCCCTGAGATCGAATATGACAAAATCGATAAAGTAAGAGGCATGGATGTCATATTCGTGACAACTGCAAAAACAGACGAAGAAGCAAAAGCGCTGCTCAAAATGATGGGTATGCCTTTCGACTCGTAATTAAGGAGGTAGACCATGGCAAAGGTTTCAATGAAGATAAAGCAACAAAGGACCCCTAAGTATTCTACGAGAGCATATAACAGATGTAAAATCTGCGGACGTCCTCATGCATATATCAGAAAATACGGGATCTGCCGTATTTGCTTCAGAGAATTGGCTTATAAGGGACAGATCCCCGGCGTGAAAAAAGCCAGCTGGTAATGAAATAGAAAAAGGAGGTTGGCACAATGCAAATTACTGACGTTATAGCTGATATGTTGACACGTATAAGAAACGCGGGAACAGCAAAGCAGGAAACGGTCGATGTACCCGCTTCAAATGTGAAAAGCGCGATTGCCCGGATTTTGGCAGATGAAGGATACGTGAAAGAAGTACAGACGATCGACGACGGAAAACAAGGCGTGATCAGGTTGTATTTAAAGTATACGGAAAACAAGAAACCTGTAATCTCGGGGATCAAAAGAATTTCGAAACCCGGCCTTCGGGTTTATGCCTCGAAAGATGAACTCCCGAAAGTCCTGGGAGGTCTCGGCGTGGCGATCATATCGACTTCAAATGGCATTATGACCGATAAAAAAGCGAGAAAGCTGGGCATCGGCGGAGAAGTAATGGCTTACATTTGGTAATAGATCTGAAAAGTACGGCTTTATAAAAAGCGGTACGGAATCTTAAGATTGGAGGAAATTTTAATGTCCAGAATAGGTAAAAAACCTGTAGTGATATCGGAAGGCGTAACGGTAGAGCTTTTAGACGATCATAAATTACAGGTAAAGGGTCCGAAAGGGATCCTTACGGAGCAGTTCAATCCGAGAATCGATATCGCCATCGAAGATGGAACGATCCTTGTCACAAGGAAGTCCGATGAGAAGCAGGACCGTTCCCTTCACGGCCTGACGAGGTCGTTGATCCAGAATATGGTAGACGGCGTAACGAAAGGGTATGCGAAGGAGCTTGAAATCAACGGTGTCGGTTACAGAGCCGCTCTGCAGGGAAAAACGCTCGTATTAAACGTCGGTTTTTCACATCAGATCAACATGGACCCCCCGGAGGGCATCACGATCGAAGTTCCCGCCCAGAATAAAATCATCATAAAAGGAACCAATAAACAAATGGTCGGAGAATTTGCGGCAAAAGTAAGAGGCAAGAAGCCTCCGGAGCCTTATAAGGGCAAGGGCATCAAATACGTCGATGAAGTCATTCGGCGCAAAGAAGGCAAGACCGGCGGCGCCGGCAAAAAATAAGAAAGGGAGTGACGCAATATGGCAAAAAAGTTAAGTAAAAATCAAATTCGTCAGAGAAGGCACCTTCGTGTCAGAAAGCATATCAGCGGAACACCTGAACGCCCGAGGTTGAACGTATTCAGAAGCCTTTCCAACATCTATGCGCAGGTAATAGACGATACGACGGGGAATACGCTGGTGTCTGCGTCTACGCTGGATCAGGCCGTCAAAGATAAAATCGGATTCGGCGGAAATGTGGAAGCAGCAAAAGAAGTTGGCAAGCTCGTTGCCGAAAAAGCACTGGCTGCAGGAATCACAACGGTAGTATTTGACCGCGGCGGTTACGTATACCACGGAAGAATCAAAGAACTTGCTGATGCAGCTCGTGAAGCGGGCCTCAACTTCTAAGGCGTAAGGAGGATAAACTATGGAACATAATAATTCCAACACATCAGAATATAAAGAGAAAGTCGTAAACCTCGGTAAAGTTACGAAAGTCGTCAAAGGCGGACGTAATTTCAGATGGAGCGCTCTGGTGGTTGTGGGCAACGAAAACGGTCAGGTCGGCGTCGGCTTGGGAAAAGCGGCCGAAGTGACGGAAGCCATCCGGAAGGGCGTTGAGGATGCGAAGAAAAACATCATCACGGTTCCGATGGTAGGTACGACGATTCCGCATGAGATCGTTGGGAAGTTCGGCGCAGGCGAAGTTCTCCTGAAGCCGGCGGGCGAAGGTACCGGCGTAATCGCAGGCGGCCCTGTCAGAGCGGTAATCGAGCTTTCCGGAATTCGGGATATCAGGACCAAATCGCTTCGTTCCAACAATCCGATCAATATGGTACGCGCTACGATTGATGCGCTGACATCGCTTACGACCGTAGAAAAAGTTGCGAAACTGCGCGGAAAAACGGTCGAAGAGATACTTGAATAAGGGGGAAGCACAATGGCAAAATTGAAAATAACTCTTACGAGAAGTACGAACAGCGTAATCCAGAACCAGAAAGCGACCGTGCAGGCGCTGGGTCTCAAAAAGATCGGAAGCTCGGTGGAGCGGGATGACACCCCTCAGGTCAGAGGAATGATCAAAGTGGTTGCGCATCTTATCAAAGTCGAAGAAATATAACAGGAGGTGTTTCCATGAAGCTTGATGAATTACGTCCCGCGGCAGGTTCGAGTCGCGAAGCATAC
>CABQCN010000013.1 GCA_902462635.1 uncultured Oscillospiraceae bacterium | reverse complement strand
GGAGGGTTACCGGTTCGGTACGGATCTGATCGTTTCCGATTTTTTTGCGGACGAGCAGAATCAGGGTTATACCTGGAAGACTGAATGGGTCACGGCATTTTTTAAATTGATAAAGAGTTTCAACTGGACTGTAATCACGTACCGCGACGGACGGCTTCCGGAATTCTGGGAAGAGGCCGCGCTGCGGGAGGGAATCTTGCTGGTCGACAAAAACGGGGACGATGGCTGGGCGGAAAAACAAGACGCGCTTTGGACGGCGGAAACGCCATTGGCGGCAAAGGCGGCGGAATTGAAACAAAACGATCCGAATGACAGCATCCTGCCTGTTTTATACGGCGCTGCGGAGGGACTCTATAACGATATTCCGGCACTGTCCGGCGTCAGCGCAATCCGTCTGAAGAATATTTTTTCTGCGGGGACGCAGGAAGACGTAAAAGAATCGCGAAATATCATAGAATATTTCAAAGAAATGTTTCAGAAAACGTTTATCCGGGAAAAGCGATATAAAATTTTTCTGGAGGGACTTGGCAATACGCTGCTGATCGCGGTGGCCGCTACCGGGTTCGGCGTCCTGATCGGCATGCTGATCGCGATCATCAAAGTCTGGAACCATGAGCAGATCCTTGCCAAAAAGAGAAATCCGATTTTGTACGGATTGAATTGGCTCGCCGAATTCTATACGACGATTATTCGCGGAACCCCTGTCGTGGTGCAGCTGCTGATTACGTATAATATCATTTTTGTGTTTTCCGATAAGGCGGTATTGGTCGGTATTTTTGCCTTCAGCATCAATTCCGGCGCCTATGTGTCCGAAATCATCCGCGCGGGGATCAATTCCGTAGACAGAGGACAGACGGAAGCCGGCAGATCCCTCGGTCTTTCTCAGGTGACGACCATGAAAAGCATCGTGCTGCCGCAGGCTTTCAAAAACATCCTGCCGGCGCTGGGAAATGAATTCATCGCGGTCTTGAAGGAAACGTCCGTAATCGGATATCTTGGTGTTATCGACCTGACGCGCGCCGGCGAGCTTGTCCGGAGCAGAACCGCCGACGCCTACTTTACGCTGATCTCGGTGGCTTTGGTATATCTGATTCTCGTATTCGGATTATCGACTTTGTTCAAGCGGTTTGAAAGGAGATTGAATAAAAGTGATCGAAACTAAAGCTCTCGTAAAGACGTTTGACGGTAAGAAGATCGTTCTCAACGGCATCAGTGAGAAAATTGAAAAGAATGAAAAGGTCGTCGTGATCGGTCCTTCCGGATCCGGGAAAAGTACGTTTCTGCGCTGCCTGAATCTTCTGGAGACGCCTACAAAGGGAAAAGTGATTTTTAAAGGCGAAGATATTACCGCGCCGAAAGTAAAAATCAATAAAATCCGCTGCAGCATGGGGATGGTATTTCAGCATTTCAATTTATTCCCGCATTTTACGATTTTGGAAAATATTTCTTTTGCGCCGATTAAATTAAAATTGCAAAGCAAAGAAGAAGCTTTGGAAAATGCCAACCGATTATTGAAACGGATCGGACTGGCGGATAAGGTGAAAGCATATCCGTCTATGATCTCCGGCGGACAGAAGCAACGTGTCGCGATTGTGCGGGCGCTGGCAATGAATCCGGAAGTGATGCTGTTCGACGAACCGACGAGCGCGCTGGATCCGGAGATGGTAGGCGAGGTATTATCCCTGATCCATGAGTTGGCGGACGAGGGGATGACGATGGTGGTTGTAACGCATGAAATGGGATTCGCAAAGGAAGTCGCCAACCGCGTACTTTTCATGGATGAGGGCGTGATCATTGAACAGAATACGCCGGAAGAGATCTTCGGAAACCCGCAGAACCCGCGGACAAAGGATTTTCTTTCGAAGGTATTATGAGTTTGAAAAAAGAAAACCAAAAAGAAAACCACGGCTCACCTTTATTGATAAACCGTGGTTTTCTTTTTTATAGTCATACTCTTTTAGGAGGGGGTTATTGCGTTACTTCTACAAGAGAAACGGCCGAGATCCATAATTCGATCCCATCGCTCACTTCGCCGTAAAATCTCTGATAATCACAGCTCGGTCCTACCATGATGTACGGCTCCTGCGCGTGATTGTCTCCTTCTTTATATTCCGGAAATTTGTCTCCCGTCGTGAAGGTATATTCGATTGTCTGCCAATCATCGGAAGCGCTGAATTTGATGCCGGATTTCAAATTATCCGTCGCAAGGACATTTTCCCTGGCGGCGTTACAAGTAATGTACATCAGTTCTCTGTGTCCGGGATCCGTTTTCGCCGTGGGATCCGTGTACTTGAAAGTCACCGTAAATTGGTACGTCTTGTTCGGTTCGATGATGTCGCCGACGCCGAACACGTTTCCGATATTACTTCCGTTTTCGTCCGTAACGGTATGCGTTACATACAGGCAGTCGACATATTCGCCGTCGATTTCCACTTCTTCGATTCTCCTGTCCCAGCAGGGGCCGGTCCATCTGTCGGAAGCAACGGGTCCCCATTGGTTTCCCGCAGGCGGTTCGAGCGAATCTTCTTCCAGGGCGAAATACATCAGATTCTTGGCGCCCGGCGTCGGTTCCGCACCGGAAGGGGTTCCGGCTGCCGGCGTGGCGGGTTCGCCTGTCGGCGTCGCAGATGCCGTTTCTTTTGCCGTAGGAGTTGTTTTTCCTTCGTCAGAATCGTCGCGGCTGCAGCCTGTAAATAACATCGCAACGGACGCCACAGCTGCGATCAATAAAATACAAATTTTTTTCTTCAACTAAGATTCCTCCTATGTTTTATTCTAAGATATTTTTATGTTATACCAAACCATCGGACAATACAAGTCAAAAACGAAAACAACATAGACAGAATTTGCTGAGTATTTTTTTTGTAAAAACACGCGCGATCCGCATTTGTCCATGGAAAACTAGAATTTGTACATTGAGAGAGGCTGCTTTTGTTTATACACTAAAGACCGCAATCAAAAAGAAAGGAAGAGATAGGATGCGCTCGGACGAAACCATTATATATTCATTTTTTAAAGAAAGCGGAGGCGTTCTTCCGCTGATACCCGTATTTGTACCGCGTCGGTTTGGAACTGCAGGACGAAGGCTGCGCCTGCATCCAAATGATTATTATGCGCTTGGCGTAAAACGGGGGTCCATTAAAGAACGGTGGTTCTCCTCTGTAATCACTGCGATGAACGGCCCGGAAACGCCGCCGGACGAAGGCATGAGCTATGTAAACACGGATCGCTGCGGCGGGGAGCGTATAACGCTCAAAAAATTCGTCGATACGCTGCAAGGAGAGCTGATCGGGGAAGCTTGTTACCGGCGCCATAATACCTGGCCGATGTATTCGAAATTCTTCGATTATGAGGGACCGCTGTTTCACCATATGCATTTGGGCTTTGCAGAAGCCGCGCGGGTGGGAAAAAACGGAAAGCCGGAAGCATATTACTATCCCCCGCAATATAATAATTATCCGGGGAAATTTCCGCATACGTATTTTGGTTTTACAGCGGATACGACGAAAGAATGCTTGCGGATGCGTCTGGAAAATTATAAAAAGCAAGATCTGCGGATCACGGAGCTTTCCAGAGCATACCGGATCGAATTGGGCACCGGATGGTATACGCCGCCGGGCGTCGTGCATGCCCCCGGTTCGTATCTGACATATGAACCGCAGTGGAACTCCGACGTCAACGCCGTACTGGAAAATATTACGGACAACGAGATTTATGATGAGAGTTTTTTATACGAGAATTGTCCGCCGGAACATTGGGGCGATCCGGATTATGTGATTGCGATGATGGATTGGGAGAAAAACACCGATCCGTTATATAAGGAACATTTTTTCCGTCCGCCGGTCGTTCTGGAGAAAACGGATTCTTATACGGAAAAACAAATCGTTTACGGAAACGAATATATTGCGGCCAAAGAACTAACCGTATATCCGGAGTGCACCGTGCGGATTCCGGATGATACCGCATATGGCTGCGTCGTGGTACAGGGATATGGAATGCTGAACGATCAGCGCTGCGCGGCGGCGACGATGCTGCGGTTTGGGCAGAAAAGCGAAGATGAATTCTTTGTGTCCTATCCGGCTGCGGCAGCAGGCGTAACAGTTACGAACCAAAGCCGGTATGAACCGCTGGTGATTCTGAAACATTTTCCGGCAGCGCAGGCGCAGGAGATACGGGGGTAAAAATGGAGCAGTATTTTATCGGAATCGACATCGGCGGTACGAATATCAAGGCGGCGATTTTTTCTTCCGCAGGAAAGCAGCTGGCAGCGGCTTCGCAGCAGACGCCGGTTACGGTGGTACGGGAAGGATTTCATGAGCGGGAAATGCTGGCTTTGTGGGATAAAACATCTGCCATCATTCGGGAAACGATCGCCTCTTCCGGAATTTCCTCACGGCAGATTGCCGCGGTCGGCTGCACGGGTCACGGAAAAGGTTTGTACTTATGGGGAAAAGACGGACGGCCTTGCTGCCCGGGAATTGCGTCGACAGACCGGCGGGCGGCAGCGCTTGTCGCGGAATGGGAAGCGGATGGTACCGCCGCCCGCGCCAGAAAACGCAATTTGCAGCCGACGCTGGCTTGCCAGCCCGCGGCGCTCCTTGCATGGCTCAAACGCGAGAAGCCGGCAATTTATAAAAATATCCGCTGGATTTTCGAAGCAAAAGACTATATCCGTTTTATGCTGACGGGAAACGCTTACGCGGAATATACCGATTCTTCCGGAACGGGACTCCTGAATTTGCGCACGCGAAATTACGATCGGGAATTGCTGGAATTGTACGGAATCCGGGAAATCGAGACTTGTCTTCCGCCGCTGGCGGATTCCGCAGCGCTTTGCGGGACGGTGGGCAAAAACGCATCTCTTGCTACGGGTTTGCCGGAAGGGACTCCCGTATGCGGCGGGATGTTCGATATCGACGCCTGTGCGATCGCGATGGATGTATCCGATCCCGAACCGGTCTGTATGATTACCGGGACATGGAGTATCAATGAATATCTTTCTTCGGAACCGGCAGCGCCCGAAGACGGCGTCCGTCATTCGTTATTCTGCCTGCCGGAATATTATCTGATCGAAGAAAGCAGTCCGACGTCCGCCGGAAATCTCGAATGGGTGCTTTCCAATATGTGCGGCATCGAGACGCCCGAGTACCGCCGGATAGATGAAATGGTGTCGTCTGTGGAACCGGATTCTTCCGCGGTATTGTTTTTTCCTTTTTTATACGGCAGCAACGCACCTGTATTGAAAAACGCGGCTTGGGTCGGTCTGCACAGCGGCCACAACAGAACCCATTTGCTGCGTGCGGTATATGAGGGCGTGGCGTTTTCTCATAAACAGCATTTTGAAGGCTTGCTGACTCATAGGACGAAACCGCCCTATATCCGGATCGGCGGCGGCGCAGCGCAATCGGACGTGTGGATGCAGCTTTTCGCAGATGTGATGGAACTCCCCGTTCAGGTGGCGGAAGGAAAAGAGCTGGGCGCGCTGGGCTGTGCGATCGCAGCGGCGGTCTGCTGCGGCGCGTATCCGGACTATAAAACAGCAGCGCAGAATATGACAAAGATTCGCAAATGTTTTCGGCCAAGCGAAGAAAAGAAGCTGATATACCGCAGAAAATATCAAGAATATAAAAAAATATTAAATCCTTAAAATACCGCTATTATCCATTTGAAAAACGGGATCGTACAGCTTTGTAGAATATACATTTTTTTTGTGATATTTCTGATAATATTGAATCAATAAGATAAATATGCAGGAACATCCATGAATTATAGAAAATATAAACGATAAATACTGCTATGAATTATCCAAGAAAATATCGCTTATGTCTATTTTATAGATTCTATAGATGCGCTATGCTGTATTCAGATCACTTGTGAAAATAAAAGGAGGAATTATCATGTTGAACGAATCGATCAAAAAGAACAAAGGGAAGATCTTTATCTTCCTAACGGTCCTGGCCGTATTCTTATGCGGAACGTTTTCCGTAAATGCTGCGGCGGAGAAAATCACTATAGAATTGGAAGAACAGGAATATACCAAGTCGGACGAAGTCTTTTTAGAAACGCCTTTTACCCATGATCTGCTTCCGGTAAGCGGCGCGGCAAACGTCAATTATTACAAAGCTGGCAACCTGCTGCAAACCTCTTTCTCCGTGGAGAAAGAAGGGATCTATCTCGTAACGCTCGGTTATGTGATGAATCATGATTTCGGCGTATTGCAGATGAAAATCGACGATACGATAATCGACAATCATATTGATTTAAATAACGGCGGCAGTTGGGAAGCCGGAAGTAAAAAAGCCGGGCTTATCCGTCTGGCAAAAGGAGAGCACACGGTTTCTTTCATCAGCCAGGAAGCAGCGTATTACAGTGCCATATTAGATTATCTGCAGCTGGAAGAATTGGAGGTATCCGATGAAATTCTTTTTGAATTCGAAGGAAATGCGTATACAAAATCGGATGATTTCCATCTGGAAAGCAATTATTCCCATGAGGCGCTGCCGGTAGACGCCGTTATCAATATCGATTTTCAAGGGGCCGGCAGATCGCTGGAAACCGTGTCGCTCGTTATCCCGGAAGCCGGCAAATATAAAATGACGCTGGCGTATATTTTAAACAACGACAGCGGCACGATACAAATCGAAATTGACGGACAGCCGGCAGGCGAACCTGTAAATTTATACCATGACGGCGGCTGGACGCTGGCGGAACAGGAACTGGGTGAAATGGATCTTGCCGCAGGGATCCATAAGATCACAATCAAAAATGCAGACGATGGATCCGGACGGTATTGCGCGCGCCTGGACGCACTGCGGCTGCAGAAAACAGCAGCGGCGGAGAATCCGATCGACCCGGTGATTCCGGATCCCGGAACGGATCCGACGCCGAAACCGGATCCGAATCCGGGCACGGGGGATTCCGGCGCATGGTTCGGACTTTGCACGGCCGTTGCCGCGCTCCTGTGCGCGACTGCCGTATGCCGCCGGAAAAACCATGGATAAACAGATGCTGGTGAAACTGTTGCTTCTCGTTTTGCTGGCGCTCCTGGCCGCGCTCCTGTTGTTTTTCTTGTACAGCAAAAAACGAATCTCCGTAAAAGGCAGTATTCTGGCGGCGGTTTGCTGTGTACTGGTGCTGGGCGCCGCAGGTGTCTGCATTTGCAAAAAGAATGAAAAAACGCCGGGAGCTCCGGCGGATCCGATTTCAGACAGGGAAGAAGGGAATCGCAAAATGGATATGATTATGTGGTATGACATCGATACGGGACCGACGACAAACGGACGTCCGCAGAAAGGCTGGTGGCCGCTCAATCCGCAGCATCCGGGAACGGTTGCTGTCAGCGGAAATTTCCGTACGACGACACCGCTGATGGGATTGTATGATCAGCGGGATCCGGCGACGGCAAGGCAGCATTTATATTGGATGGCGGCGCTCGGATGCAACGGCGTCGCGGTGGACTGGACGAATTATACCTCCTACCGAAACGAAAAGCCGGGAGACGGCTGGTATAAATATACGTACGGCGTATATGCGAATACGGAAGTATTGCTGCAGGAAGCAAGCGCCGTCCGGGACTTCGATTCACCGAAAATCTACCTGACGGTGCGCCTCAGCGGCGAAAATTTTGACGATCTGCAAGATGTTTTGAGCGACGTATATATGTTGTATGAAAAATATCCGCAATCCTGGTACCGGCTGCAGGACGGATCGAAGCGTGCGGAAAAGCCGTTTCTGATTATTTTCATCGACGGGGACGTACAGAAAAAAATCGCGGAAAAGAAATTTGTCTTCGACGACGACCGCTTCAATATCCGCTTCAGCAACGGATACTTATCGCCGTATACTACCGAGCAGAAAGACGGCAGCAAATCGATCCCGGCGGATATCCCGCTCTGGTTTTTCGTGGAATCCGAAGAAGATCCCGACGCCGGGGAAGGACAGTACCGCGTATTTCAAAAAACCGGCCTTGATGGCATGGCGGAGCAAATGATCGCATGGGCTTCCGTACATAAAGGCGGCGAAAATTGGGATGAACTGAATCATATCGTCGCTGGAAAAACCACTTTCGAACGGACGCTGCGCGGCGTGGCGGAACTGTCGCCGAAAGCGCTGCTAATCAACCGCTTCAACTACGCGATTGCTTGGAAAGAAGAACCGCAGGAAGGCGTTTCTCTGTACGGGAGTACCCATATCGAGCCGAACAAAGATTTTGGTTTTCTGATATTCGATAATGTAAAAACAAATTTATACCGATTGAACTGCTGGAATCAGAAAGCGCCGCCTGCGCCTGCGCTGATTTCCGCGGACTCGCATTCCCTCAAGCTATCTCTGGATGGATATCCGACGGAATACCGGATTTCTTCCGAGCCGGAAATCGAGGGGGAATGGACGTATTACAATATCAATGACGGCATTCCGCTTCCGGAGGATTGGCAGGGGGAAACCTGCTATCTGCAAACGCGCAACACATTCGGGGAAAGCAGCGTTGCGGAATTCGTTATCCAGAATGAATCGTGAAGGAGAGAAAGAAGATGAAAGAAAAAATAATTGCCTGCCTGCTTGCAGCGGTCCTGTTCTGCGGCGTGTGTCTGCCCTGTTCCGCTGCGGCGCCGGAAAGCTTTCTGGAAGCGTACAGCACGGATTTTGAAGGCGGAGAAAGCCTGCCCGAAGACTTTTTTACTTATTTCAACGTATACGACATGAAAGAAGAAAATGTAAAAACAGAAGATGGGAATACGTATTACAACGGATTGTTTCCGCAGGGGTCTTATCTGTATTCCCTGTACGACGTAGCGGATTACCGCCTGGAATTCGATATCAAGACGGATATTCCGGGAAAACCCGAAGAAAATGCGTATAAATCGGCGCTGGCGCTCCATGTGCCGTCAGAATCCGTCGGTCTGGTTATCGAAGCGGATAACGGAGACAGTGATTTGACATCGTTCTTAGGCTCCGCAGGCATTTTCCTGTATTTTTTTGACGATATTCTGGAAGTAGCGGTACATTCCGATAAAGACGGCGGGACGGCCGGCCCCCTGAACGGGGAGGCGACTACCGGTATCGTGGAGAAAGCGGCCGACAGATTATTCGGCGTATACAGTATCTCATACCAGTTCAAGCTGCCGGCAGGGATGAATTTTACGGAATTCACGGCCATAACGGTACAGGAAGAAAACGCAGCGATTTCGGTATATGCGAAAGAGGAGCTGATTTGCTCTATTGTGATGTCGGAAGCGAAAGCGATAACGACAGTATGCAATGAGCGGTATTGGAGCGAGTCCCTGGCAGGTCAGGAGCTTTTTTCCGGCGATTCTTACCGTAAAATTGAAATCAAAGACGCTGCCGGCGCGGTAAAAGCAACGATAGACGATGCGGTGGTACCCGTCACTGGGTTATTTGCGTTTGCAAACCGGGCAAATCATTTTTGCCTCGATAATCTGAATGTATATGAAAAAACAGACGCGCAAACCCCTGCGCCGCTTCCCTCGCCGGATCCGGAACAGAAAACAACGGCACCGACCGCTTCCGCATCTGCGCCGTCCGCGGCGGATCAATCCGCGGCGGATCAACCGGAGAACGGGAACGATTGGCTGATCTACGTGCTGATCGGCGCGATTGCAGCCGCAGGAGTCGTACTCATTATTTTCATTATAAAACACAAAAACAAAAAGTAAAAAATTTCGCTGAAATCCTATCCCTCCGGAGGAAGATAATTGAGCAAAGGCTGCTCGTTGTCTTCCTCTGCTTTTTGCCGTTCCTGCTCCATCCAATATTTGGGACTGACGCCGGTAACTTTTTTAAATACGCGCGAAAAATAGTAATTGTCCGTAAATCCGGATCGCCATGAGATTTCCTGAATCGAAAGCCCGGAATGCGTTTGCAGCCGGAGCAGCTGTTTCGCGTAGGAAATTCGTTTCTGCGTCAGGTATTGCAGCGGCGTCTTCCCGGTTTCCTGGTAAAATAATTTCCGGAAATAATCTTCCGTTAAAGGTATTTGCTGTAACGTCTGCTGAATCTCGTAATAGGGATTGGAAATATTGCTGATGATTTCATTGATCGCCAGCGCGACATACGGATTGCTTTCGGCTTCTTCCGATAATGCGAGAATATAATGGAAAAGCACCGTATAAAGGCTGTCGATAATATTTTGGCAGTTTTTGCGTTTCAAATGATATTCGTGATACAGCTGCATCATGACCGTAAGAAAGTCATTATTCTCCGTATCCTGAAATTTCATATAGGTCAACCGGCTAAAATCATTGTCGTTAAAAGTATAATGATAATTTTGAAATCCCAGGTCGGAATAGTCGGTATGCGGAACATTGGGCGGAATTGCGAAAATATCGTTTTCCTGAAAGGGGATGATTTCTCCGTCGATTTCTACCGAGCCGTTTCCCTTGGTATAACGAACGATTTCCCAAAAATTATGGGTGTGCAAGTTGACGCGATACGTATTTTCATATAAACGTCCCACATATTTTATTTTCGGCATCTCAACAACTTCCTTTTCCAAAATCTTGTTTTCAATATAACATATATTTACGCTTTTGTCCATTAATAATATGTTTTGTGCAATTTTACGTTACGGCGGCAGCAAATATAATAATGAAACAATTTCTGCCGAAAAAGCATGAAAGGAGCAATCGCATGAGAAAAAAAGAAAGTGAAATGACTCCGACATTGGATTTGCTGGACGAACGGGCGTGTGCCTATCAGCAATGCCTGGTATTTCTGCGTCAGGCATATCCGAACGGTGCTGTGATGACATACGACCATATGCAGGCAAGAGGTTCGGAACATCTGCTTTTAGCCAAATTCGTAATCGGAATCGGTGCGGATTCCCCGCAGTGGCTAACGGATCAGGAATGTGCCGAAGGTACCACGGCAGATAATATTCCGGGCGGACTCGCCGCCGCGGTACGGCTGAAAGACGGCTCTTCGTTCCGTGTCGTATGGTATCCGCTTCTGTTCGGGAGAGAAAACATGGAATGGGAAGGCGCGGCGCTTTTACATATTCACAGCGACACCGAGAAAAAATTCTGGCTGAAATTCGGCAGCGGAAATATTGCTTTTATGCATCTGTCTCCGAATAAAGGCATGTCCGGGGATGGCATCGACTGTGAAGCGGGATCCGCGGAACTCATAGAGCAATACGTGATGATCCGGCGGGAAGGGCGGCCGCTGTATACTGTGGTACGAAGCTCTTTCCCGGAAGTCCGTATCGAATCGCTGGAAGGCGCGCGCGGCGCAACCGGGAAAGAGCTTCGTACCACAGTATACA
>CABQCN010000012.1 GCA_902462635.1 uncultured Oscillospiraceae bacterium | reverse complement strand
ATTTCTTTGAACAGCGCGAGCGTATCGTGGAATGAAAAGCCGATGAACCCTACCTTGCCGGCGTCGCGCGCCTCTTTCATTTTACGAATGAGATCGTATTCCAATACTTTCTTCCAGGAATCTTTATTTAAAGCATGCAGCAGGTAGAAATCAATCTGATCGGTATTCAGCTTTGCCAGCTGTTCGTCCAGAATCCTGTCGAAGTCGCTCTCTTTCTCGATCATCCAGACGGGCAGCTTGGTCGCAAGGTAAATCTTGTCCCGATAGCCGTCTTCCAGCGCGCGGCCGGTGATGATCTCACTGTTCCCGTCCAGGTAATTATAGGCGGTATCGATGTAATTCACGCCCGCGTCGATCGCGCGGCGCACCATTTCAATCGCTTCTTCTTCCGCGGGCAGGCGCATCATGCCGAAGCCAAGCGGGGAGAGCCTGACGCCCGTATTTCCGAAATCCCTGTATACCATATTATCTGCCTCCCTTTTTCAATAAATTCCGCTTCAAAGGATATCATCCCGCGCGAAAAAATGCAATACGGAATGCAGGTTGTGAGAAAGAGGTTTTCAGGTAAGCAGCGCGGCGATGTTGTCGTGAATTCTGCGCGCCGTATCGGGGCGGTTCATGGTATATAAATGGATGCCCTGCACATCCTGCGCGATTAAATCCACGATCTGGTCGACGGCATAGGCGATTCCTGCGTCGCGCATCGCCTCGGGGTTATGTTCATAGCGCTCCATCATTTTTACGAATTTGGCGGGCAGGCGGACGCCGCACAGCGTCACCATGCGTTCGATCTGTTTTTTATTCAGCACAGGCATGATGCCGGCTTCTATGGGGACCTCGATTCCGGCCAGGATGCAGCGCTCCCGGAAGCGGTAAAAATATTCGTTGTCGAAGAACAGCTGCGTAATCAGCTGGTCGCAGCCGGCATCTATTTTCTTTTTGAGATTGCGGATGTCGCTTACCATTTCGTTCGCCTCCGGATGACCTTCCGGATAGCAGGCACCGATAATATTGAATTCCCCGTTTTCTTTCAGAAAGGCAATCAGGTCGCTTGCATGTTCGAAATCGCTTCCCGGCGGCACTTCCGGATTGATGTCGCCGCGCAGGGCAAGAATATTTTCGATTCCGTTTTCCCGGAAACGCTGCAGCATCGACAGCACGTCTTCTTTCGACAAGTTGATGCAGGGCAGATGCGCCACGCTTTCGATGCCGTATTTATTTTTAATGGAGGAAGCAATCTCGAGCGTCGCCGCGCAATTCTCGCTCCCGCCCGCCCCGTACGTAACGCTGATGAAGTCGGGATGGAGTTCTTGCAAGGAATCCAGCGCATCGTAGATAGATTCCACCGGAGCGGTACGCTTCGGCGGAAACACCTCGAAAGACAAAACTTGTTTTGTTTCAAAAAGGGTTTTGAGTTTCATATCACAAACACGCTCTTACCGTACGCGCCGCTTCCGTCAGATGCTCCAGGCTCGGCACCGTTTCCTCGTTGCCTCTCGTTTTGAGGCCGCAGTCCGGATTGACCCACAGTTTCTCCGCGGGGATCCGCGCCAGCATTTTCTTCAGCGCTGCTTCGATCTCCTCTACGCCCGGCACACGGGGAGAATGGATATCGTAAACGCCGGGACCCACGGCCGTTCTGAAATGATTCTCCTGTAAAATATCGATGATTTTCAAATCGGAACGCGAGGCTTCGAAGGTAATCACGTCGGCATCCATAGCGTCGATTTCTTGGATGATATCTTCGAATTCGCTGTAACACATATGCGTGTGGATCTGTGTTTCCGGCTTTACGCCGCTGTGCACGAGGCGGAAGGCCGGGATCGCCCAGTCCAGATAACGGCTGTGCCGGTCGGAATGCCGGAGCGGCAATTTCTCACGAAGCGCCGCTTCGTCGATCTGGATGATCCGGATGCCGTTTGCCTCCAGATCCAAGACCTCTTCCCGGATCGCGAGCGCGATCTGCAGCGCAGATTCTCGTAAGCTGACGTCTTCCCGCGGGAAAGACCAGTTCAGGATCGTAACGGGCCCCGTGAGCATCCCCTTCACCGGACGGTCGGTAAGGCTCTGCGCATATACGGAATATTCCACCGTCATCGGCTTCGTCCTGGAAATATCGCCCCAGACGACAGGCGGCTTGACGCAGCGGGTCCCGTACGACTGTACCCATGCTTTCTCCGTAAACAGGAAGCCGTCCAGACATTCCCCGAAATATTCCACCATGTCGTTGCGTTCGAATTCGCCGTGCACGAGGACGTCGAGTCCGATTTTTTCCTGCAGCGCGATGCACTCCGCAATTTTCTTTTTATTGAACGCTTTATATTGTTCTTCCGTGATATTCCCCTTTTTAAATGCAGTCCGGTTGGCGCGTACATCCGCCGTCTGCGGGAAAGAACCGATTGTCGTCGTCGGGAGCAAGGGCAGTTTCCATTTGTTTTTCTGAATCGCCGCACGTTCTGTAAACGCCGGGAGACGGGTAAAGTCCGCTTCCGTCACCGCGGCGGTTTTCTTCTGGACGCATTCGTTGACGCAGTCCCGCGGCGCCTCGAATACGGCCCGGTTCTCGCGGTATTTCGGATGCTCCGCACCCGATCCGGCAGTTATGATTTGCTTGAGGTCCGAAAGCTCGCCGAGCTTCTCCGCGGCAAACGCGAAATATTTTTTATAGGCTTCCGCGAGCTTTGATTCCGCTTCTATCGTATACGGGACGTGTAAGAGAGAGCAGGACGTTCCGATCACGACGTCTCCGGCGCAGCTCCCGAGTTCCTTCAAAAGAGCAAGCGTTTTCGCATAATCGTTTTTCCAAATATTCTTTCCGTTTACCACGCCGGCGAAAAGCGTCTTTCCCGCCGGAAATCCCGTACGAACCAAGGCAAGCGATTTCTCCCCTTCGGTAAAATCGAGTCCGAGTCCGTCGAACGGCAGCGCCGCAAGGACGCCGTAGCAATCGCGCACATCGCCAAAATACGTCTGTGCAAGCACTTTCACGTTTCCTTTTGCTTTCAGGATTTCCCCATATAATTCTTGGATCAGCAGAAGATCTTCCCGGGACAGGTCAGATCGGTGACAAACGCCGGTTCGTCGAATTGGACCCATTCCGCCCCAAGTTCGTCGAATTTCGTAAGGATTTCCCGATAGGCTTTCGTTACGGACGCCTGGATACTGCGGATCTCTTTCGTGCCGGAAAAACGCACGGCTTTTAACAGCGTGAAAGCGCCTGTAATTACCGGCTTCGTTTCAATACCGTACGATTTCGCTTCCCCGTATTCCGCAAACGGCTTTGTCCCCTGCAGGCTGATCTGCAGATCGTCCTCCACTTCCGGTACAATATAATGGTAATTCGTATTGAACCATTTTTTCATCGCCAGCGCCTTGACGTCGCCGTTCTTTCCCTGATAACCGCGCGCCATCGCAAAATACGTATCGAGCTCCCCCAATCCCAATTGCCGGTACCGGTCCGGAATGATCCCCAACAGAACCGCCGTATCCAGCAAATGATCGTAAAAGGAAAAATCGTTGGACGGAATAAAATCGATGCCGTTCTCTTTCTGAATTTCCCAGTGCGCTTTGCGCAGCTGCCTGGCGGTTTCCTGAAGCGCCTCCATTGTGATTTCCTGTCTGAAATATTTTTCCGATGCAAATTTCAATTCGCGCAGAGCGCCGATCCGCGGATAGCCGACTACTGATGTTTTCATACGTGTTGCTCCTTATCTTTCTGTATTCAAATGAAAACTCCCCTGTGCGTGTCAGTATAGCACAAAGGGAGTCGTTATGATTTATTCTGATATTTTATTGTTTATTATAGTTTTTATTTATATCCACTGCAGGTTGCGATATAATGCCGGAGCTTTTCCACATAGGATTCCGCCATGGCGCTCAGCCCGATTCCTTTCCGCGAGAGATAGCCGACGCGGATCGATTCGTCGCAGGCGAGCGGGATCGATATGATGTTTTTACCGTTCAGATCTTCGCTGAGAATCCCGGTGGAAATCGTATAGCCGTTCAAACCGATCAATAAATTGAAAAGCGTTGCGCGGTCGCTGACCAGAATGCTTTTGGGATGATAGACGGTGCTCTCTTCCGCATAGTAAAAAGAATTATGGACTCCCTGCTCGAAAGAAAGACACGGATACGGCGTCAGATCCTCCAGCGCTACGATTTTTTTCGCGGAAAGCGGATGCGCATTGCTCACGAAAACATGCGGCTTCGCTTCGAACAACGGATGAAACGCGAGGCTGCTTTCCCGCAGGATTTTCAGCAGGACCTTTTCATTGAAATCATTCATATAAAGCACGCCGATTTCACTGCGCAGGTTTCTGACGTCGTCAATGATCCCATACGTCTGCGTTTCGCGGAGCGTGAATTCATATTCGTTCTGATTATAATCTTTGATCAGATTTACAAACGCGTTGACAGAGAATGCGTAATGCTGCGTCGATACGGAGAACAGGCGCCGGGACGGTTTTTTATGCAGATACCGCTGCTCCAGAAGTTCCGCCTGCTCCATGACTTGCCGGGCGTAGCTCAGAAATTCCGCACCCTCCGCAGAGAGCGTGATGCCGCGGTTCGAGCGGAGAAAAATCTCGATTCCGAGTTCTATCTCGAGTTCTTTCACCGCATTCGAGAGACTCGGCTGCGTGACGAAAAGTTTCTCCGCAGCCGCGTTCATCGAGCCGGCATTTACGATTTCGATTACATATTTCAACTGCTGCAGCGTCATATTGGCCGATTATTTAAATTCAACGGAAAAAGCCGCCGCCGGATATCCGCTGCCCGAGCAGAGATTGGCTTTCTCCATATTCTCATAGCGGAGTTCCGGCGCATAGCGGACGCCCTCCGGATTGCTGACATCTTTCACCGTAACCAGATTGCCGTTCAGCGTGACTTCCGCCGTCTTCCATACGCCGTCCATTTTTACCTCGAAACCCGTTACACCTTTTCCATCCAGCGTTTTGAGACCGCCCCCGGCATAATCGTACGTAATTTCCAGCGCATCTTTTTTGTATTCTATTTTAGATGGAACCGGGCACCCCGCATTCTCGGATTCTCCGATACCGTACAGCTTCGCCGCGGCAATCGCGGCAGCCCGCTGGCCGATCTCTTTCTTATAATACGGATGCGCGCCGTCTCCATCGCCGGTTCTCCATCCGAGATCGAGCGTTGCGATCACTTCATAATCCGGGATACTGTGGTCTATTTTCACTTCCGCCTGTGCAAAACGCATATTCGGAGCCGCTTCCCAGATTCCGCCCGCCAGCGAGGCCCCGCCGCTTTCATAGCCGTATGACGTCAGCTGCGTATTCAGGAACATAAAGTTCGTACCGAATTTTTTCCTGAGGTCATTTACGAAAATGCCGAGCGCATCCCCGTAGTCGGCCGATTCCAGCGTATCCGTTTCACCCTGGTAGAAAATCATCCCCGTGATCCCCACATTCGTAAGCGGAGAAAGGAACATATTGTAAATCCCGCATTCCGGTATCAGGTAATTGCCGAGCATCATCGTCTTATTCTTCAACGTGGATGGAAAAGCGTCGTTGGCATCTTTGGAGGCGAGCAGCGAAAGCGGCGCGCCGCCGCAGCCGGCCATAATGATTCCCACCGGCACGTCGGGTTGGAGCGTGTACAGTTCTTTGGCAAAAAAGTAGCCGAGCATCGAAAAACCGTTGGTCGCAGACGTCCCGACCACGCGTTTCCGCTCCGCAACGTTCCACTTATAACCTTTCAGGATGTCGTCTTGCGGTTCATTCATCTGGTCTTTATATTTATCGTTCATCAGGTTGAAATTCGTCTGCCGCAAAATCCGGATATTGTCTTCTTTGGTCGCCGCTTTGAGTTCTTCTTTATAAAGCGACTGGATGTCTGTTCCGGTACCTGCCACCGTGCCGAAGAACGTCAGATCCGAATTGCTCTGGCCGGATACGATCCAGATATCTCCCACGAGGACGTCTTCAAATTCTTCTTTCACGCCGTTCCCGCCCGATACGGTCAAGGTGTGCCCCTGCTCCCCGCTGGCCGGAAGCGTTCCCTGCAAGACGAGCTTCCATGCGCCGTTTTCGATTGCCGCCGAGCCTCTGAGGCCTTTGAATTCCGCCGCTACGATTTTACCGTTCTGCGATTCCGGCGCGGTGCCCCAGATCACGATTTCTTTCTCTTTCGGAACGATCATGTCGTCGCTGAAGTAATTAGCCACCGTAAATTCTTCCGCGTTTCCTTCTTCCGGCGCATTGCTTTCCGTTTTTCTTTCTTCGACAGCCGACGGCGCCGTTCTTCCGGAAGTCCACATTTTATAGCCCGGTCTTGGAGTGGATTGCGCAGTCCCGCCGCCAGTTGCACCCCCCTCATCCTGCGAAGTACCGCTGCAGGCTGCCGCCGACAGGCACATTATCGCTGCAAGAATAAACAATAAAAACCGTTTCATTTTCCATCCTCCGAATTGTTGTATCGCTTTTCTGTAAAATACAAGAATATTCTACTCCATTTGGAATTGTATAGCAACAGAAAATTGCTGTTCTTTAAAAAAAACGGCCCCGCCGCACAGGGGGCAGGGCCGTTCCGTCATCCGGATTTTATCGGGTCAAATCAAACGAAGATCCGGGCAATATTGGAAAACAGAAAGCATACGGCGAGGCCGACCAGCGTCGGGATCAGAAAGGAGAGCAGCGTCCATTTCATGCTTCCGGTTTCTTTTTTGATCGTGATCAGCGTCGTAGAACAAGGCCAATGCATCAGAGAAAAAAGCATTGTGCTTCCTGCGGTGATCCAGGTCCATCCATTTGCAACGAGCAGCGTACGGAGCTCCGAAAGATTGCCGAGTTCCAGAATGCTTCCCTGCGCCAGATAGGCCATGATAATAATCGGGAAAACGATTTCGTTGGCTGGCAGGCCAAGGAGGAAAGCAATCAGAATCACGCCGTCCAGTCCCAGAAATTTTGCAAACGGATCGAGAAAGCCGGCGCAATGATTCAACAGGCTTACGTCGTGGACCGTGACGTTTGCCATGAGCCAGATGAGAAGACCCGCAGGCGCGGCAACGGCCGCCGCTCTTCCCAGCACAAACAGCGTCCTGTCCAGAATGGAACGTACGATCACCTTCCCGATCTGCGGCTTTCGGTACGGCGGCAATTCCAGCGTAAAAGACGATGGCACGCCTTTGAGCAGCGTTTTGGAAAGCAGCTTCGATACGGCAAACGTCATAAAAATCCCGATTACGATCAGGAGCGTCAGCAGCAGCGCCGACAGAAGCGATTGGAAAACCCCGCCTGCAACACCGATAAAGAACATCGTAATAATTGCTATAAGCGTCGGGAAACCGCCGCCACGGAAAGGGAAAAAGCGCAGCGCTTGTATTTGCGGCGCATAAAAAAAGTGCCCCGTTTCCATTTATAATGGCTGCAAGGCACTCTGTCATTTTTAAAATGATGATATCTCGATTACGGCGCCGTCTCCCCGAGTCTGAGGACCGTCAGCGCAACATTATCGAATGTGAATCCGGCGCTGTCTACGACGACTTGCAGCGTTGCCGCGCCTGCCGTCGAGAACGGGACATTGAACGACATCGTTGTTACCTCATTGGACGCAGCAAACGTATGCGTGGACGTAGCGCCCGGAATCGGCGTGCCGTCACGATTCAGCTGGATCTGGACGGTAGCCGGAATCGGCGTTCCCGCATCTACGGCGATCGTACAATGGAAATTCGCCTGGTAAATGCCTGCCTGCGTAATCTGTACATCCGTAGAACCAGCCGTATGCGTAATCGACGTTCCGGAAACAAGCGGCGTTTCGGTAAACGTAACCGGGGCTGCTGCCGCAGTCGCCTGCGGCGTCGTATCGACCGTAGCAAGCACATCCGGCGTTCCGCCGCCGCCGGGAGCGCCGCGCGGAATCACAAAGTCAAATACCGCGTTATTCACGTCTCCGGAATTCGTGACGACAGCGTCGGTACCGGGATCCCCTGTCGTAACCGTTCCCACCGTAACCGTCGCAGCTTCGCCGGCCGGGCCGGTATCGCCGCGCGGAATCTCAAAATCAAATACCGCATCATTCGGATCGCCGGAGTTCGTAACCGCCGCATCCGTACCGGGATCTCCCGTTGTAACCGTACCTGCGGTAATCGTTGCCGCCGATCCGGTGGGTCCCGTGGGACCGGTAGGGCCGGTCTCTCCTGTCGCACCCGTCGCGCCGGTGGGGCCGGTCTCTCCTGTCGCACCCGTCGCGCCCGTTGCGCCTCTGGGAATTACGAAGTCAAATACCGCATCATTCGGATCGCCGGAATTCGTGACCGTCGCATCCGTACCGGGATCTCCCGTCGTAACCGTACCCGCGGTAATCGTTGCCGCCGATCCGGTAGGTCCTGTCGGACCGGTGGGGCCGGTCGGACCCGTAGGTCCCGTCGGACCCATCTGGCCATTCGTTCCCGCAATCCCTGTAGCGCCCGTGGCGCCCGTGGGACCCGTAGGGCCCGTCGGACCGATGGGACCTGTGGCGCCTGTCGCGCCTGTCGCGCCCGCTGCACCCGCAGCGCCTGTCGCGCCAGTAGGACCCGTAGGACCCATTTGGCCATTCGTTCCCGCAGTACCTGTCGCACCCGTGGCGCCCGTCGGACCGGTCGGTCCCATTGCGCCGTTCAGTCCGGGTGTTCCCGTAGGACCGGTCGGTCCCATCAAGCCGTTAGAGCCTGCAGGACCCGTAGCACCCGTAGCGCCCGTCGGACCTGTCGCACCCGTGGCGCCCGTTGGTCCCGTAGCACCCGTCGGACCGGTGGGGCCTCCGGCAGGACCCGTGGCACCCGTAGCGCCGGTCGCACCCGTCGGACCCGCAGGACCGGGGAGACCCGGAAAGCCCATAGGACCCGTCGGACCGGTGGGACCCGTGGGACCCGTCGCACCCGTAGGACCCGTCGGATCGCAGCAACAGCAGCAGCTTACCGGCCTTCCACACCGCGGACAGAGATTTCTTCTATCGTAAGCATTGGAATTCATATGCATACACTCCTTATTTTAATCTGTAAAACAGCCGCACAATTATGCTCTGCTTCCATTTTAATATATTCCCGGCAATCATTAAGAGTGCGGAGAAAGGCGCTCAAAGTATTTTAAATTTTGGAGATACGCCGGAGAAGACGGGCGGTAGGTCCCCGCAAGCCGGTTATATTCTTCCGCCTTTTTCAAATCGCCGAGCCGGTCGTAACAAACACACAGCTGGATACACGGCAAATAGCCGTGGCAGTCTTCCGAAACAAATCCGCCGCTTTGTTCTTCTTTCGGAATCCGCAGCGCGAGTTCATACCAGAACGCCGCGACACGCCAATTTTGGAAACGCAGAAACAACCTTCCGATTTCACAACAAATTTCCGCACGCGGCGCGTCGTAGCGGAAAGACGCGGTCAACGCATTCAGCGCGGAAAACAGATCGTTCGTTTCCAAATAACAATAAGACAGAATCTTACAAGCTTCGATATTGTTTTCCACCCAGCCCAGACCGGAAGAAAGAAACTCGCCAAGCGCTTGTTTCGCCTGATCGTAATATTTATGATAGTAAAGTTCTCTTCCGTAGTAAAACCGGTCCCGCGGAGAAAGCGCTTC
Source organism: uncultured Oscillospiraceae bacterium (assembly GCA_902462635.1). Taxonomy (GTDB): domain Bacteria; phylum Bacillota; class Clostridia; order UBA1212; family UBA1255; genus Egerieisoma. Next base: position 1,713 of record CABQCN010000012.1, on the reverse strand, counting down.
ACCCGCCGCGATCTGCTTTTCATAAATGCGCAGATTCCTGTCACTGTAACTGGTTTTAACGGAATGATGTGAAATTGCCACATCCGAATACAGAACGCGGCCGGAATGTACGATCGCTTCATGGACGCGGCCCTTCCAGCAAAAATCAATCGCCGTGCGGATCAGACGTTCCCTGTAATAGGTAAAGACCGGTTTCCCCTGCTCATCAAAAGCCGTATGATACCGCAGCATAACGACGTCCGCATCACTTGGAATGCTATCCTTCAATCCAAGAAACGCTTGCCGGTCCGCATCCGTTAAGAGATCATCCGCGTCCAGCCACATCGCAAATTCTTTTGTTGCTTTGGAAAAAGCAAAATTCCGAGCGGCGGCAAAATCGTCGATCCATTCGAAATCATAAATTTGATCGGTATAACGCGCCGCAATCTCTTTCGTCGCGTCATTGCTTCCCGTATCTACGATAATGATTTCCTCCACACAGCCGCGAATGCTGTCCAGACATCTTGCAAGAACTGCTTCTTCATTTTTAACGATCATGCACAAACTAATTGCAGCCATGGCACAGCCTCCCATAATTCTTATATTTTATGGTATGCCATAGTGATTTTATCTGTTCATTTCAATATAAATGCAATATTGTTCCGTCCCAGACCGCCTTTTGGCAAAATAAGCGAAGCAGCGATCTCCGCTCCAGAAGCGGCAGCGCCGGGAGAAATCGCTTGAGGTCCAGGAGTTCCAGCGCTTTTGCATGCGCCTCGCTGCGGCGCAGTTCATCCGGCTCTCCCGACGGATCTGCGGCGCAGATTTGCTTCCACCGGGCAATTTCGTTTTCCAGGGAATTGATCCGCTGTTCCACGCGCACCACGAAGGCGCTTTCTTCCTTTCTTTCCGGCAACAGCAGGAGCAGGGCCTCAATTTCTCTTTCGGCATTTCTGATTTTGTTTTGAGAGATCTGCGCCGCGCTTTCCGTGGTATTCCATTTGCCCAGCAGGTTTTCCAGTTGTTTCCGGCATGTTTGCGGATCCGGAAGTTTTTCCGTCAGGGATTCCATTACCGCCCGGTCCGCCGCCGGTCCGTTCAGATTGCGACAGGAGCATGCGTCTGCGCTTCCTTTCAATTTCGTCCGGCAAATATAGTCAAACGAAACCGTGCCGCCACAAGCCGCTTTTCTCGGTTTCGCATACATTGCGGCGCCGCATGCTCCGCAAAACAGCATTCCGGAAAGCAGCGAATAATCATTATGCGGCTTTCCCCCGCCGTCTCCCAGCAGTTTTTGAACCAAGACCCATTGCGCTCCGGGAATCAGTCCCGGATGGGTTCCGGAGGCAATAATCCATTCCTCCGCAGGCCGGCGCGGAGCGCCGCCCTTTTTATAATCTCTTTTATTATACGCGATTAATCCCCGGTTTTCTCCGAACTCGCTTTCCTTGAAGCAAACCTCGGCGCCTTTTTGCGTAAAGTAAAGAAACGCGTCTTCATCTGCCGTGCAATATACGGGATTTTTCAGAATTTGGCGCACCACCGCCGGCGCATACGGTTTTCCGGAACGCGTCAGGAAACCGCGGGAGGTCAAAAACCGGCATACGGCGGATATGCTGCGGCGTTTTTGATACGCCGCAAAGATCTGGCGAACGGTATCCGCTTCCGCAGGATTTTCCTGTAAAATACAAAAACTTTTACTCTTGCCATCCAAAAGGATTTCCTGCGTTTTCC